>JAKEEX010000844.1 GCA_022616315.1 Myxococcaceae bacterium | reverse complement strand
CTTTGCCGGGCAGGGCTTTCACCTGCTGGGCTCCATGTGAGGTTTCGGTTCCGGCTATGCCATCACGTCCTCCTCACCCAGGCTTGGCCTGGCGCACTCAGGAAAGATGTCGCCTCGGCTGACTGGCCGGGCTGACCACGCCAAGGGGGCGAGCGAAGGCAGGACGCTGTGCCGTACTCGGAGTCGTTCAAGCAGCAGATGGTGAAGAAGATGTTGGGACCGCCGGCCGTGAGCGCCACCACGCTCGCAAAGCAGGTGGGCGTGCCGCAGCCGACGCTGTCGAAGTGGCTGGCGCGCTCGCATACCCTGGCGGCCAACATGAGCACGCCGCCCGAAGCCAAGCCTCCCTCCTCCCCCCAGAGCCCCCGTCGTTGGACGCCCGAGGAGAAGATGCGGGTGATGGTCGCCGCCCAGGGCCTCGAGGGGGAGGCGCTCGGTGCCCTCCTGCGGCGCGAGGGGCTGCACGAGGCGCAGCTGCAGGAGTGGAGGGCAGCGGCCGCCGGCGCCCTGTCCGGCGCCTCTACCGACGCGCTGCCTCCGCAGAGCCGCAAGAAGCTGGTGGCGGCTGAGAAGCGGGTGAAGGAGCTCGAGCGGGAGCTGCGGCGCAAGGACAAGGCCCTGGCCGAGACAGCTGCATTGTTGGTGCTCGAAAAAAAACTTCAGACGCTGGGCTGGGACGAGCGCCGGGAGGAGGACGAGGACAGCGCACCGAGCGAGAGGAGCGAGAAGTGATGCTCGCCCTGGTGGACGAGGCCGTGGCTGCGGGCGCGCGGCTGGAGGTGGTGTGCGAGCGGCTGGGCCTTTCCGAGCGCACCATCCAGCGCTGGCGCCTGCCCGAGACGGCCGAGGACCGGCGGTGCGGTCCGCACACCACGCCTGCCAACAAGCTCACTCCCGGCGAGCGCGAGCGCATTCTCTCGGTCGCCAACAGCGAGGAGTTCCGGGACCTGTCGCCGAAGCAGATTGTCCCGGCGCTCGCGGACAGGGGGCTGTACGTGGCCAGCGAGTCGAGCTTCTACCGGGTGCTGAGCGAGGCGAAGCAGCTCGCGCACCGTGGCCGAGCTCGCGCGCCTGTCCCGAGGCCTAAGGCGGAGCACACCGCCAGCGCGCCTAATCAAGTGTGGACGTGGGACATCACCTACCTGCGCGGGCCGGTGAAGGGGACGTTCCTCTACCTGTACCTGGTGGTGGACGTGTACAGCCGCCGCGTCATGGGGTGGGCCGTGCACGAGGAGGAGCTGGCTGCCCATGCCGCCGTCCTCATCCAGCGCACCTGGGAGGAGGCGGGCAGGCCGGAGGGGCTGGTGCTGCACTCGGACAACGGCGGCCCCATGAAGGGCGCCACCATGCTGGCCACCTTGCAGTGGCTCGGCGTGGCTGCCTCCTTCAGCCGGCCCCGCGTGTCGGACGACAACGCCTTCTCCGAGGCCCTCTTCCGCACGCTGAAGTACCGGCCCAGTTTTCCGGACCGGCCCTTCGCCGGTGTAGCGGACGCAAGCCTATGGGTGCAGCGCTTCGTCGCCTGGTACAACGGCGTCCACCGCCACAGCGCCATCCGCTTCGTCACCCCGGATGAGCGCCACTTCGGCCGCGAGCACCAGGTGCTGGCCTACCGCCACGAGGTGTACCGCCGTGCCCAGCGGCGCCGCCCGGGGCGCTGGAGCCGCTCCACGCGCGACTGGACGCCTGCAGGGCCCGTCCGCCTCAACCCCTCCCCGAACCCCACCCCTGCAGTGCACGCGGAGATGCAGATCGGCTGAACCAACTCACGCGACATCTACCTTGACGCTCACCG
>JAKEEX010000843.1 GCA_022616315.1 Myxococcaceae bacterium | reverse complement strand
TCAGCTTCAGCGCCTTCGGGTGCGTCCCATTCCAGCGGAAGCTGCCCATGTTCATGAGCGCGAAGCGGCTCGCGTTCCACAGCTTGTTGCCGAACGCCTTGTAGCCGGCCACGCGGTCCAGGCTCAGCTTGATGTCGCGTCCCTGCTGGGTGAGCGAGGCCAGCGTGAAGCGCAGCGCGTCCGCGCCGAACGCCGGCATCCCTTGCGGGAACTTGTTCCTCAGGTTGGGCGCGAGCGCGTCCGCCTTCGCTCCGCGGATGACGTCCAGCGGGTCGATGACGTTGCCCTTCGTCTTGGACATCTTCTCGCCCTTCTCGTCGCGCACCAGGGCATGCAGGTACACGGTGTGGAAGGGCACGTCGTTCATGAAGTGCAGACCCATCATCATCATCCGGGCAACCCAGAAGAAGATGATGTCGTGGCCCGTCTCCATGATGGACGTCGGGTAGAAGGTCCTCAGCTCCGGCGTGTCGTCCGGCCAGCCCAGCGTGGAGAAGGCCCACAGGCCCGAGCTGAACCAGGTGTCCAGCACGTCCGGGTCCTGCTCGAAGTGGGTGCCACCGCACTTCGGACACGCGGCCGGCATCACCCGCGCGACGATGGGCTCGGCCCGTCCGAAGTCGAGCCCGCCCACGCGCACCGTGGGCGCGTCCAGGGGCAGGTCCGTGTCGTCACCGAGCCTCGGGCTGCAGGCCTTGCAGTAGTAGGCGGGGATCTGGTGGCCCCACCACAGCTGGCGGCTGATGGTCCAGTCGTGGATGTTGCGCATCCACGAGAAGTAGGTGGACGTCCAGCTCTCGGGGACGAAGCGGGTCCTCCCCTCCTCCACCGCCTGGATGGCCGGGCGCGCGAGCGGCTCGATGCGCACGAACCACTGCGGAGACAAGCGCGGCTCCACGACCGTCGCGCAGCGCTGGCACGTCCCGATGCTGAGCGCGTGGGGCTCCTCCTTCTCCAGGAGCCCCTTCTCCGCGAGGTCCGCGAGCACGCGCTTGCGCGCCTCGAAGCGGTCCAGGCCCGCGTACGGCCCGGCCTCCGCGTTGGTGCGCGCGTGCTCGTCGAAGATGGTGACCAGGGGCAGCTGGTGCCGCAGGCCCGTCTGGTAGTCGTTGAAGTCGTGGGCCGGCGTCACCTTCACCACGCCGGTGCCGAACTCCATGTTGACGAGCTCGGCGTCCCCGATGATGGGGATCTCCCGCCCGATGAGCGGCAGCACCACGCTCCTGCCGATGAGGTCCGCGTAGCGCGGGTCCTCCGGGTGCACGGCCACCGCGGTGTCGCCGAGCATCGTCTCGGGCCGCGTGGTGGCCACGGTGAGGAAGCGGTCCGTGCCGGCCACCGGGTAGCGGATGTGCCAGAGGCTGCCCTTGCGCTCCTCGTGCTCCACCTCCAGGTCGGACAGCGCCGTGAGGTCCTGCGGGCACCAGTTGATGAGCTTCTCGGCCCGGTAGATGAGGCCTTCTTCGTAGAGGCGCACGAAGACCTCGCGCACCGCGCGCGAGAGGCCCTCGTCCATCGTGAAGCGCTCGCGCGTCCAGTCGAGCGAAGCGCCCAGCACCTTGTGCTGCTCGCCGATGCGCGCGCCGTACTTCTCCTTCCACTCCCACACGCGCTCGATGAACGCCTTGCGGCCGAGGTCGTGGCGGCTCTTCCCCTCGGTCTTCTTGAGCTCGCGCTCCACCACCATCTGGGTGGCGATGCCTGCGTGGTCCGTGCCCGGAAGCCACAGGACGTTGTAGCCGCTCATGCGCTTCCAGCGGCTGAGGATGTCCTGGATGGTCGCCGTCAGCGCATGGCCCAGGTGAAGGGAGCCGGTGATGTTGGGCGGCGGAAGGACGATGCAGAACGGGGGCTTCTCGCTCGTGGCCTGCGCGGTGAACACGCCCGCGTCGAGCCACGCCTGGTACCACCGGCCCTCCACGTCGGTGGGGTCGTAGGCCTTGGACGGTTCGGTCTCGATCATTGATTCGGTTGGGGCCCTCACGACGGGCCCCGTGTCGTCAGTGCTGGGTCTGGCGCTCCTGGATCAGCCGCTCGAGCTCCTCACGGATGAGAGCCTCGGCCAGCTGGGGCACGACCTCCCAGGCGATCCGTTCGATGACCTCTCGCGAGGCCCTGCTCAACGCCTCGCGCAGCAGCGCCTCGCCACCATCTGCAGGGGCCGCAACCGCGGCGGCCGCCGGTGTGGCAGCGAGTACTGGCGCGATGGCTCCCGGAGCCTCTGCAACCGCCGGTGTGAAGGGCTGCGGCTGCGCGGGGCCACCTGCGGGCTGCGCGCCTCCGAGGCCGAATGGATCCCGTCCACGCGGCTGGGCTGCGGCAGGAGTCCCCGGAAGGGGCTGCGCTCCCGGGGGCTTCGGGAATCCACCTGGAGGAAGGCCAGCCCCTGGCGGCATCCGTGCACCAGGCCCCGCGGCGCCCGGAGGTGCCATGCCCGGCCCACCGGGCATCCCGGGTCGTGCCATCGGCTGTGCACCCGGAGGCATCCCCGGACCCTGGGGTCCGCCCGGCATCCCGGGTCGTGCCATCGGCTGTGCGCCCGGCGGTCCACCCGGCCCAGCGGGTGGCATTCCTGG
>JAKEEX010000842.1 GCA_022616315.1 Myxococcaceae bacterium | reverse complement strand
GCCTTCCAGGAGCTCGTGAAGGACCTGGCCATGCAGATCGCCGCGGTCACTCCGAAGTACGTGCGCCGCGAGGAGGTCCCTGCCGCGGAGCTGGAGAAGGAGAAGGAGATCCAGCTCGTCCAGCTCCGCGAGCAGAAGAAGCCCGAGGCCATGCTGGAGAAGATCGTCCAGGGCAAGCTCGAGAAGTTCTACGAGACCGTCTGCCTGATGGACCAGGTCTGGGTGAAGGACGACAAGAAGAAGATCCACGAGATGGTGGCCGAGCGCACCGCGAAGATCGGCGAGAAGGTCACGGTGCGTCGCTTCGCCCGCTTCCAGGTGGGCGAGGGCATCGAGAAGAAGGCAGAGGACTTCGCCGCCGAGGTGGCGAAGACCATGGGCCAGGCCTGACGCAGCTCCTCAGGACCTGAGGACGGCCACGGGCCGCTCACTCGAAGGGCAGCCTCTCCGGCAGGGGGGCTGCCCTTCTTGCGTCGTGGGGCTTTTGAAGGGGAGCCGGTCCTTTCCCGGGCACTGGCGGGTCTGCGGCCGTTGCCCAAAGGGCTGCCCGCAGCTACAAGCCGTGACGCCCATGTCCGACGCCAGCACCCCCGCCCTCCCGAAGAAAGGCTTCAAGCGCATCCTCCTCAAGCTGTCCGGTGAGGCTCTGATGGGGGACAACAAGTACGGCATCCACCCGCCCACGCTGACCCGCATCGCCTCCGAGGTGAAGGAGGTGGTGGAGATGGGGATGGAGGTGGCCATCGTCCTCGGCGGCGGGAACATCTTCCGCGGGGTGGCCGGCTCCACGGACGGCATGGACCGCGCGAGCGCGGACTACATGGGGATGCTCGCCACCTGCATCAACTCCATGGCGCTGCAGGACGCGCTGGAGAAGCAGGGCGTCTTCACCCGCATGCAGTCCGCCATCAAGATGGAGCAGATCGCCGAGCCCTACATCCGGCGGCGGGCGGTGCGCCACCTGGAGAAGGGCAGGGTGGTCATCTTCGCGGCCGGCACCGGCAACCCCTACTTCACCACCGACACCGCGGCGTCCTTGCGCGCCATGGAGATCAACGCCGAGGTCATCCTCAAGGCGACCAAGGTGGACGGCGTCTACGACGCGGACCCCAAGAAGGACCCGAAGGCGCGGCGCTACCGGACCCTCACGTACATGGACGTCCTGCGCCAGAACCTCAACGTGATGGACTCCACGGCCATCTCGCTGTGCATGGACAACAAGCTCCCCATCATCGTGTTCGACCTCACGGTGCGGGGAAACATCGCTCGGGCGGTGACGGGCGCGGGCGAGTTTGGCACGCTGGTGGGGGCCTCGGAGACGAACTGGGCCTGATGGGCGCCTCTTCGACGAGCGCCCGAATGACAAGGAGCGACACCCGCCATGGTTGACGACGTGCTCAATGACCTGAAGGAGCGCATCAACCGCACCCTGGAGGACCTGAAGAAGGACCTCTCGAAGGTGCGCACCGGCCGCGCCAACATCAGCGTGTTGGACGGCATCCGGGTGGACTACTACGGCACGCCCACGCCGCTCTCCGGTGTGGCGAACCTGGCCGCACCCGAGCCGCGCCTCATCACCATCAAGCCGTGGGACAAGGGCGTGCTGAAGGACATCGAGCGCGCCATCAAGGAGGCCAACATCGGCCTCAACCCCATGAACGACGGCGAGATGATCCGCCTGCCCATCCCCGCCCTCACCGAGGAGCGCCGCAAGGAGATTGCCAAGCAGGTGCGCACCAAGGGCGAGGACCACAAGGTGGCCATCCGCAACGTGCGCCGCGACTCCAACGAGCTGTTGAAGGACCTCCTGAAGGACAAGGCCATCACGGAGGACGACCACAAGCGCGCCCAGGAGAAGACCCAGAAGGAGACCGACGGGGGCGTGGCCAAGGTGGACGAGCTCATCCAGAAGAAGGAGAAGGAGGTCATGGAGGTCTGACCTCCTGACGCCACGGTCCGCTCCGGGTCAGAGGGCGAGCCGCTGGCTGCTGAGGTGCTCGAGCACGTCCGCGACGTGCGCGAAGAGCTCGAGCCCGCGGCCCTTGTCGTCCTTCCACCGTCCGTCGGCCGGGTCGTAGTCGAAGTGGATGCCCTGGCCCTTGCCGGCCACCCACAGCTGGCGCACCGCGCGCTGCGTGTTGACGATGCACTTCTCGCCGCTCCGCGCGGTGACGGTGAGCATGTCGCCGGTGCTCTCCGCCTCGAGCACGTCCGGGTCCACGCGGTCCAGCGCCGCGAGCAGGCGCTTGAAGACCGTCGCCACGCGCTGGTTGTAGGTGGCCTCGTCCATCATCGGGCTCTAGAGGGACTCGAAGACGGGCTGGCCGGGCGCGGCGTAGAAGAGGAGCCGGGCCGGGATGGGCGCCGGGGTGACGCTCGGGTCCACGACGATTCCCTCGTCCGACCGCTCGAGGGCGATGACGGTGCCCGGATTGACGGGCTTGGGGAAGGACTGCATCCCCAGGAGGTGGCTGGCCATGGCCCCCATGGAGGGCTGGTGGCCCACGAGCACCAGGTCCTGACCCACGTGCTCGTTGAGGAGCACCTCCAGCGTCCCCACGGGCATGTCCGGCAGGAGGCAGCGGTGCGCTTTGAGAGGGCCCTCGTGTCGCTGGGCGATCGCGAAGAGCTGCGCGGTCTGGACGGCCCGCGCCAGGGGGCTGGTGAGCACGAGCTGCACCGTGCCGACGCGCTCCCCGAGCGACGAGAAGTGCGCCAGCGCCGTGGCCCGTGCCTTCGCGGTGAGCGTGCGCGCCTCGTCCCCGAGCCCCTCGGGGATCTCCGCGTCCGCGTCGGAGTGTCGCACCAGGAAAATTCGCAAGGTTCCTCCCCACGAGCCCCCGGGCTCACTGGGACCGCCGTACGTACACGAGCCTACCCGGACAGGTCAAAGGTTAAGGACGGGTGTGCGCGGTCGCTTTTGGACAGGAGGCGGAAGGGGCGGGAGGAGGGTAGGGTTGGGGCCTGAAACACGGCCTTTCCGTGTTCCGAGGTGGAGGCAGGCGACAGTGCGCCGGGTGCTCGTGTGGTGGGTGGTGCTGGGCCTGGGGGCTGGGGCCTGCGCATCGCCGGCGCCCACCGCTCAGGACCCGCGGAGCACCCCGGACGCGGCAGGGGAGGCGGTGGAAGCGCAGCGCGCCACTCCGCCGGAGCTGACGGCGGCGAAGCTGGGCGCGTACCTCCGCTACCAGCGCCTGCGCCTCGAGGTGGATGCGTCGCTGGCACGTGAGGTGAGCGCGGTGGCGTCGCGTCTGGAGGCCGGGGGGGCGGAGGGGAAGCGGGCCGCGCGCCACGCCATGCGGGTGCTGGAGGCGAAGGCCGAGGCGGAGGAGCGCGCAAGGGAGCAGACCGGACTGGCGCGTGAGGAGGTGCACCACTTCGGAGAGCTCGTCGCGGCCGTGCTCCAGCCGCGGGTGCTGGCGCGCACGCTGTCGCTCGACGATTCCATCCGCACGCTCGAGGAACAGGGAGCCCGGTTGCAGGGGGACAAGGGGGCGGAGCTGGAGGCGCAGCTGGTCCCCTTGCGCGCCCAGGCCGAGGCGCTCCGGAAGATGGCCGCGGAGCGGCAGCGCTACGGCGATGCGACGGTGGACCTGGTGCTCACCCGCGAGGCGGACCTCCTGCAGAACCACGACGCCCAGCTCGCGCGCCTCGCCGGCCCGTCCCGCTGACCCATCTCCCTCTCCCCCTGGGAGAGGGACAGGGTGAGGGGGCTGTGCATCCATGCGGCCGCAAGGACGCTTCCCCTCCCTCACGGGCACCGCGCCTTTCGACCCCGGAGGCCG
>JAKEEX010000013.1 GCA_022616315.1 Myxococcaceae bacterium | reverse complement strand
GGCAGGCTCTTCACCTCGGGCGCCTCGTCGTAGCGGCTCACGCCCACGAGCAGCGCGCCCTTCCCCACCTTCAGCACCGTCTCCGTGAGTGAGGGCGCCAGCGTCACGACGCGCTTCACCTGCGCGGGCGGTGGAGGCCCCAGCCGCATGACCTCGCCCGCGGAAACGACCGTCGCCCAGAGCAGGACCACCGCGCCCAGGACCTGCCCTCGCTTCATGCTCGCTCTCCTCACGGCACCACCGCGATGTCCGTCACGCTGTTCCCACCGTTGCTCGACGCCGGGCACACCTGCAGCGGTCCTCCCCCCTCACCGCCGAATCCCCGCTTCTCCACCAGGCGCCCCTCCTGCACCTCCAGCACCACCACCCGACCGCGGCTCTGGTCACCCACGTAGAGTGAGCTGCCGACGACCGCGAAGCGACTGGCCACGGGGAACGCGCACGCCGCACCACCGCCGGCACACGTGAAGGGGTAGGTGTCCACCACGTGGTCCTCCGCGTCGAGCAGGACGATGGCGCTCCGCTCCACGCCGGTGACGGTCCAGTCCTCGCTCGAGTAGAGCACGCGTCCCTGGCAGCTCACGGCGAGGTGCCCCGCCACCGGCTGCGCGTGGACGGCGTTGAGGCAGGACGCGTCATCGAGCGGAACCGACGTCACGGCGCCCGAGGCCGGGTCCACCTTTGCGAGGAGGGCGGGCCCACCCGGCTTGAGGGTGGTGGGGTTGAGGTTGGTGAGCGGCAGGTAGAGGGACCCATTGAAGACGGTGATGCCATACGGGTACGGGTACGACGTCTCCGCCGGGAACGTCCTCAGGTCCATCCCCATCAGGCTGATGTCACCCTCCAGCCGCAGGTTGCCGGGGTCGGACACGTCCACGCGCACCACCTTCTGCCCCGCGCGCGCGGCGTCGTCGCTGCCCATGCCTCCATACAGCGGGATGAAGAGCGTGTGGCCCACCTTCGCCATGGCCTGGGGCGAGGTCCTCGCACCGAGGGGGAGCTGGTCGACGAGGGTGAACACCGCGGCGCCGCCACTCCCTCCTTCCTCGCGGCGGAAGACGAGCAGCGAGTTCGTCTGGAGGGACTCGACCACGTAGACATACGGAGGATCCACGAGGATGTCGTTGGGCGAAGGCCCGGTGTCCACCGCGCCTCCGAGGAGCGCTAGCCGCGACGTGGCCACCTGCTGCAGGTCGCCATCCGTCTCGCCGACGAGGAGCAGGTTCCGGTCCACCGCGATGCTCTGCAGCTTCGGTCCGGGCAGCTGCACCGGCGGTCCCACCTGGCCCGAGGCGCGCATCCCCACCAGCTGCGCGGTGTCCTGACACGCGGCCACCAGCTCGTACGTGCAGGCCCCCGCGCGGCACGCCTGGACGTCGTCGCACGCAACGCCGCAGCCGCCGCAGTGGTCCACGTCGGTGGCGAGGTCCACGCATACCGTCCCGCAGAGCGTCCGCCCCTCGGGACAGACGCAAGCCGAGCCCTCGCACGCGAGCGCGCCCACGCAGGAGGCGTCCCCGCACCGGAGCACGGGACGACACGCGCCCCGGTCGCATGCCTCGGCCGCACCACAGACCGTGCCGCAGGCGCCGCAGTTCTGCGCGTCCGACTCCAGGTCCACGCAGGCACTGCCGCACAGGGTGGCCCCCTCGCGGCACTGGCACGCGGTATCCTGGCAGACCTCCAGAGCGTCGCAGGCGACGCCGCAGGCTCCGCAGTGTTCCTTGTCCGTGCGCAGGTCCACGCACGCGCCGTCGCACACGTCGAGGCCCGCACCGCAGACCGCGCCCGTTGGAGGGCAGCCTGCTGCGAGGAGGGCGAGGAGACCCACGGCCATCGTGAGCAGTGCTCCCGAGCGACTCACTGCGCCACCTCCGCCTCATCGCCGAGGCCCATCGTCACCGTCAGGAACACGGCCCGGCCCGGCAGCGGAAACCCGTTGAAGTCCTCCGCCTGCGCATCCAGCGCGTTGCGCACTTCCACGGAGACTCCGACCCGTGGCTGCAGGGGCAGCGCAGACGAGACACCGGCGTGCACCAGCGCACGCGCCGGCAGGACGCGCGACTGGACGCGGTTCGTGAATTGCGCCGACTGCGCCTCCACCTGGACGCGGCCCCGCAACACGGACGGTCCCGCCTCCACCCGCACCTGTCCGCGGTGACGCGGCCGATACGGCAGCTCCTTGAGGTAGAAGCGCGGGTCGTCCCGCAGGTTGCGCGAGAAGAGCAGCGTCCATGAGGCGCTCGCCGCCAGCCACTCGCCCGGCGTCAGCCGCGCGCCCAGCTCCACACCTCGCACGTCCGCCGCCGGGAAGTTGTACGGCCGCGGAAGCAGCGGCGCGTAGTACTCGTAGGCGATGAGGTTCTCGTACAGCGCATAGAACGCCGTGGCGCTCACCTGCGAGACGTCCGTCCCATGCGCCAAGCCCACGTCCGCGGAGAGCGCGCGCTCGGGAACGAGGTCCGGGTTCGGCAACATCCCTCCCTGTGGCACCCGCAGCTCGATGAACGACGGCGCCCGGTGACTCTGGCCCGCATTGGCCGTGAGCCGCAGGTTCCACGGCAGCTCCCACGCCAGCCCGAGCTTCGGCGACCACAGGGTGAAGGGCCCCGCCCGCTCCACGCGGAGCACGGGCACCAATGAGAGCCGGCCGTCCGCCAGGAGCCACTCGTCCATCAGTGACACGCCGGCGCGCAGCCACACCTCACCCGCCGCCGCGTTGTCGTACGACTCGCGGTGCAGGTTCGCTTGCACGGACAGGCCGTGCACGTCCGCCACGAGGACGCTCGCGTCCACGTCCACCCCTGCCAGCGCGTGCAGCCCGCGCTCGACTCCCGACGTCTGCAGCCTCAGCGCGTCCGTGCGGAGGAAGGCCCGTGCTGCAACCTCACCCCCCGTCCACTGACGCGTCAGGCGCGCGGAGGTGGTGAGTCGCCGCTCGCGGATGCGGTCCTCCGGTGTGGGGTTGACGGGAGTTCCGGCCAGGCCCTTCTCGTCCAGCGTGAGCTCGGCGAGGGCATCCAGCGAGAGCGCCTGGCCCAGCGGACGCCGGTAGCGCAGCAGCGCGCCGCCGAGCGCCGCGTCGTTGTTCTCGCGGACGCGCTGCTCCACCGCGTCGCCGGAGAGCTGGGGCGTGGGGTCGAAGCGGAACGGAAAGTCCCCGGACGAGCGGGCCCCGTGCAGCAGCAGCAGCGCCTCACCTCCGAGCACCTGCCCGGCGACACTGCCCTGCAGCTGCGCGGTGGCGAAGCTCCCGACCGTGGCCGAGAGCTCGACGCGCGGAGAGGCGGAGGGCCCGCGGGTGACGACGTTCACCACGCCTCCCAGCGCGCCACTGCCGTAGCGTGCGCCCGCGCCACCGCGCAGCACCTCGAGCCGCTCGATGGAGGCAACGGGAAGCCGGGAGAGGTCCACGGTGCCGCCACCGCCGTTGAGTGGAACTCCATCCAGGAGCACCAGGACGCCGGTGCTGGACGCCCCACGCAGCGAGAGGCTCTGCAGCTGGCCGAAGCCGCCGAGCTGTTGCACGAGGAGCCCCGGGACTTCGGCAAGGAATGCGGACGTCTCGCGTGCCTCTCCCCGGCGCTCCGCCACGTCGATGACGGAGACGGCCCCCGTTGGGTCGCGGCGCTCGGGAGAGGCGGGACCCTCGAGCGGAGCGGGGAG
>JAKEEX010000841.1 GCA_022616315.1 Myxococcaceae bacterium | reverse complement strand
CCTGGGGCGTCGTCACCGGAGGCGTGGGACGCGCGGCCCCGGGCGTGGCACCGGGGCTGGTGGGGGCGCGACCTTCCGACGCCTCCGCCGCGCGGGCCAGGCCCTCCGCCGCCGCCGCGCTCGCGCGCTCGAGGCCGGTGACGCGCTCGGCGGCTGCCGCGGCCGCACGCTGGGCCACGCGGTTGGTGGCGTCCCGGGTCGCTCGCGTCGCGGCGCGCTCGGCCTGTGCGTCGCCCTTCTGACGGGCCTGCTGGGTGGCCTGCTCCTTCACGTGCTGGTGGGCCGCGCGCTGGGCCGCGCCCTGCGCACCGAAGGCCTTCTCCGCGTGGGCGGTGCGCGCGGCATCCGAGGCCTGCTCGGGCAGTGAGGGGGCCTTGGCCTCGGGGGCGGGGGCAGCCTCGGCGGGGGCCTGCTGCGCCAGCGCGGGCGCGGAGAGGAGGACAAGGACTGCGAGGGCGGAGCGGAGCGTCATGGGAGGAGTCCTTTCAGCCGGAGGATTCCGGTACCGGGGCGGACAGCAACCACCGGGCCAACCCCCTATCCCTGCGGAAAGATGGGTGCGCCCCAGGAAGCCTGTCCCATCCGGGACAGGCGGCGCTCACTTCGGGACGACTGCTCCACCCGTAGGAGCGCCGCGCGCAGGGCAGCGAGGTTGGCCCCGCCCGTCAGCCCCGCGTTCTGCATGGTGATGGCGAAGAGGCGCCTGGCCGAGCCCGCACCTCCCCTGTCGCGGGTGTGGCACGCGGTGCACGCGGGAACGGTGCATCAGCGGGGCGCGCCCTGAGCGACCCAGTCGACGAGGGCCTGGCGCTCGGCCGCGGTGAGGGGTGCGCCCTTGGGCATGGGGCTCCCGGAGCAGGCCGGGCTCTGCGGCGTGGCGAGGACCTTGTCGATGAGCACGCTGCCGGCGCGGGTCGGGTCACACGCGCGCACCAGCAGCCTCGGAGCGCAGGCGGTGCTGGGCACCCCGACCAGCGCCTCGTAGGCGACGCCCTCCTCCAGCGCCGGCGTGGTGCTGCTGCCCGTGCGGTGGCAGCCGGACGATGCGCACTGCGCAGCGAAGAGGGGCTGGACGTCCGCGGAGAGCGTGGAGACGCGGCTCGCCACACCGAAGACGGATGAGGCCGAGCCGCCGCCGGGGGCAGGGTTGCTCACCACCACGGTGGCCGCGTTGCCGGCGGGCGCAGTGGCCAGCAGCGCGGCGGGGAGGGTGGCACGCAGCTCGCCCGCGGCGGACGTCACCACCAGCGCGGTGCCGTT
>JAKEEX010000012.1 GCA_022616315.1 Myxococcaceae bacterium | reverse complement strand
CTGCCTCCTCCACCCATTCGTCACCGGCCGCTGTGCCAACAGACGGGGCGCAGGTTGGGAAGCCCTGTGCCGTCGAAGAAGGGCACTCGTCGCTCGTCCGGACCCGAAGCGGTCGGTTCCTACAGGTTGAGTGGCGCTTAGGCGGAAGGGACGTGAGCAACCCACGCAGCAGCCTTCAGGGCAGGGCTGCCGTCGTGTGTGTGAGCGGTGTAGGCGGTGGGGGTGTACCCCTGTCCCCAGGGCGCGGCCCATGCATCCTGCGCTCCCAAGGTCCCCCTTCTCCCCAGAGCGCCCGCAAGTGCAGCACCCGGCACCACCGCTCCGCCCCGCGGCAGCCAGAGCGCCAGGAGGCCAGCACGGGAGCGCGCCCGCGTCACCCGCGGCGCACCGTGCCTCCCGCCCCCTGCCGACCGCTTTCGCGCCGTGAGACAGGCGCGCCCTCCGCGGCTCTCACCGTCGCAGTTTGGCCCGCACCAGCGAGCCCTCACCCGCAGAGAACGTCCCGCGCCACACGCGGTAACCCGTGAGCGTCACCTCCACGGGAACCTCGCCGGTCCACGTGTCATCCACGGCGAGTGGAGTGGTTCCCACCACCCGCCCCGCGATGCGCACCGTGGCACCCGAGGGCTCACTCAGCACCATCACGGTGCCCGACGGCGCAGCACCCGTGGGAGCCAGGACCGCCTGGGACGTGGACGCAGCACCACCCGTCACGCCCACCGCGGACCGGACGCGCGCGTAGACCTCCGGGAGCGCCACGACCGCCGCGACGACGACCCCCACGCCCACGAGCACGAGGAGCCCGCGTCCGCGCCGCCTCCCGCCACGTCTCCGCTCCGGGGCGAGCGCCGCCGCCAGCGCCACCTCCGCCGCGGCGGACATCCGCGCGGCCCGCGGCGTGTGCTCGGCCACCTCCAGCACCTCCTCCGCAGGGGCGGAAGCACGCCGCAGGTCCGCTCCCGCGTCCGCACGAACGGACGCAGGGCGCTGCGCCCCGGTGAGCCTGCCGCTCGCGTCGAGCTCGGGGCCGGAGGGCTCCCACGTCGCGCCCTCGTCAGCGCCAGTCAGGGGACCACGGCCACGCGGGTCGGATGGGGACATGGGAGCACTCCGGCTCGGGGGCGGCGCGAACCGCCCGTCAGGCCTGTGTGGAAGGAGTCGGGCGCTCCTGGAGCTCGCGCAGGTGCGTCCAGACGTAGATGCCGGTGTTGTGGCCGTCGCTGAAGGAGAAGGCGAGGGCGTAGTTGCCCACGGACTGCACCTCGTGGATGCGCACGTCGGTGGGCACCGCCGCAGGGTCCAGCGTGCGCTTGTTCGTCCACTCGTCCACGCACGCGGCGCAGGGGCAGTTCTGCCGCAGCCAGCGCGCGGTGACGACGCCGGCCTTGCCGTCGTCCCAGTTGAGAGCAATGGCCTTGCCGTCCGGGGCGAGGCTGGCCTTGATGACGACCGCCGGCGGACGGCTGGGCTTGATGCGGTCCCAGAAGCTCATGCGCCTCCTCTAGCGCACGCCCTCGACGACCGCCACCACCGCCGCAGCCAGCTGGCGCGAGAAGCCCTGCACCAGCGCGGGCGGGCGGGAGCTGGGAGGTGCGAGCACACCCTCCTCGAACGCCACGTCCAGGCCAAAGGGCTGCTGCGCCCGCTGGGCGAGCCCGCGCGTGTCCACCGCGTGGTCCGGCTGGGTGGGATAGCGCAGGAGCCGCGCCTTCAACCCCTGCGCGTCGCCCGCGTAGGCGTAGAGGGCGCCGTACACCCGCTGCGTCTCCTCCACCGGCGGCACCGAGTACAGCAGCGGGACGAGGAGGAAGCTGAATGCGGCCGCCACCGTCTTCAATGGGCGGTTGGTCTGCACCACATCCGTGTCCCCCACCACCGTGCGCACCAGCACCACCTCGCCCTCCATCTGCGGGAGCGCCCCGGGAGACACCACCACCCACTCGGGCCGCAGCCGCCGCAGCTCCTCGAGCACCAGGTGGTGCTCCTCCGCCAGGAGAACGGGGTGCGCGAGCGGGTGCTTCTCCACCACCTGCCGGTTGACCTCCTGCGCCGGGGAACCGAAGAGCCCCAGCGGACCCGGGGCCGCGATCTGGTCGGTGCGGGTCACCGTCTGTCCCCGGGCCACCTCGAAGAAGGGCTCGAGCACCACCACCACCCGTCCCGGGCGCGGCGGCGTCTCCACCGGGGGAGGGCCCACCCAGCGGGCCGCGGAGCAGGCCGTCAGCGCGAGGAGGAGGAGCGGGGCGCGGGTCATGACGCGTACCTCACGAGCTCGGAGCGGCCCTCCACGCGCAGTCCCTTCTTCGCGAGCGCGCGCTTCAGGGCATCCACCACCTTCGGGTCCAGCTGGGCCCCCGAGAGCCGGTCCAGGATACCCACCGCCGTCTCGATGGGCATGGCCTTCTGGTACGGACGTGTGGAGGTGCACGCATCGAAGGTGTCCGCCGCCGCGACGATGCGGGCTAGCAGCGGAATCGCCTCCCCCTTCAGCCCATCCGGGTACCCGCTGCCGTCCCATCTCTCGTGGTGGTTGCGCACCGCCGCGCGCACCGTGCCGAGGAAGGACACCGGGCCGATGATGGAGTCTCCGATCTCCGGGTGGTTGCGCATCTCCGCCATCTCGTCCTCCGTCAGGCGGGACTGCTTGCACAGGATGGAGTCCACGATGCCGATCTTCCCCACGTCGTGGAGGATGCCGCCGTAGCGGAGCAGCTTCACGTCCCGGGGGGGCAGGTCCAGCTCGCGGCCAATCTCCACCGCCACCTCCGCCACGCGCTGGCTGTGGCCGCGGGTGTAGCTGTCCTTGGAGTCGATGCTGTTGGCGAGCGCGACGATGGTCTCGAGGTAGCCGTCCTCCAGGCTCTCGTAGAGTCGGCGCGTCTCCTGATCGTACGCGGAGAGCTGCTGGCTCATGTAATTGAACGTGCGGGCCAGCTCGCCCAGCTCGTTGCGCGCGGTGGCGTCCACCTGGACGCCGAACTCGCCGGATGCGAGCGCGAGCGCGCCCTTCTGGAAGCGCTCGATGGGGCGGGTGATGGTGCGCGAGAAGAGCGCGGCGAGCCCCGCCGCCACCGCCACCGCGGCGAGCACGCCGAGCAGGAGCCGCCGCTGCTGCGTCGCCACTGGCCGGTACGCGGTGGCCTGGGGCTGCTCGGACACCACGGCCCAGCCGAGCGCCGGCAGCACCGCGTACGCACCCACCACCGCCTCCTCGCCCTCACCGAAGTGGCCCACCTCCACCAGCGCCGAGCCCCCGCGCGCTGCGGCCGAGGCGAGCAGGTGCGCCACGACCGGACGCCCCGACAGG
>JAKEEX010000011.1 GCA_022616315.1 Myxococcaceae bacterium | reverse complement strand
TAGCTGCCGCCGAGCAGGTCCGACTCCTGCGAGTCCTCGTCCGCCGCGCTGGAGGTGAGCAGCACCAGTCCCTGCGCGCGGCGGCCCGCATCCGTCTCCACCTCGAAGGCCGGTGCACGCCGCACGCCCTTGGTGCGGGTGAGGGCACCGGTGCGGCACGCATCGAGGATGCCGATGCGCACGTCCGCGGGCGAGCGCGCGAGCCGCTCCTTGAGCGAGCCGAGCGGGAGCGTGGTGTCCCCCAGCCGCAGAGCACCATCCTTGGCGTGGCCCGAGTAATAGACGAGCAGCTCCGTGCGCGCTCCCGCGCGTCCCGCCTCCACCGCCCGCTGCTCCAGCATCGAGAGCGCCGCGAGCATGTCCCCCGCGCTCCCCTCGAGCAGGAGCACCGCGTCCGCGGAGGGCACGCCGCCCACGCGCACGAGGATGCCGTGGACCTTGCGCGCGTCGTCGTGCGAGTAGAGGAGGGGGTGGGTGCCTGCGCCCCCGCGGTCGTTGCCCACGACCAGCGCGAAGCGGCGCACGGGCTGGGCCTGGGCGGCCAGCCCGAAGAGCACGCTCGCCAGCAGGACGGACAGGGGTCTCATGGCTTGACGAGGATACGGCGGAACTGCTCGCCCTCCACGGCGAGCCTCGGGAGGCGGGTGACATCCCCACCAGCCTGCCTGTGGGCCTCTCGCGCCGCGGCCACCACACGCTCCACCGCGAGGGGCCGCTCGCTCAGCACCACCACGACCGCTTCCGCGCCGCGGCCGGTGAACTCGAGGCTGTCCGGAAGGAAGTGCGGCCCGGGACCGCCTGCAACGCGGAGGCTCTCGCCCTCCTCAGGGTAGAGCGCCGTCACCTCGCCGCCGGTATCCACCGACACGGCCAGCACGAACCGCAGATTTCCCGCGGTGTACCCGATGCGGACCCGGTCGCCCCGTGCGAGCTCCTCGGGGCCCGTGGACTGCGCGGTCCTCTGTGTGCCGCTCGCGCTCGCGATGGCGAGGGTGACGTCCGCGCCGCCCTTGATGCGGTTTCCGGGACCTTCGCTCCGGGGCAGCACGACCACCGCGAGCACGGCGGCAGCCGCGAGGGAGAGTGCCGGCACGAGCCACGCGAGCTTGCGCCCGGGGGCCTTCTGCGCGCGCTTCGCGTGCACACCCGCCTCGAAGCGGGCGTAGGGGATGCGCACCTCGAACCGGACTGCGTCGTCCTCCAGCTCCGCCAGCTTGGCCGCGCAGGGTGCGCAGGCGCCCAGGTGCGTGGAGACGGCCGTCTCCTCCGTGGCGGTGAGCTCGCCGGCGCGCAGGCGGGTGAGGGTGTGGCGCGCCACGTGCGTCTCGGGGCTCATTCCTTCCACTCCTGCCCGGTTGCGCGGGCGAAGGCCTCCAGGCGCTTGCGGATGGTGGGGACGCTGCGACCGAGGAGGGCCGCCACCTCCTGCAGCGTCATCTCGTCCACGTGGTAGTGGACCACGGCGGCCTGCGTCTCCATGTCGAACCGTCCGAGCAGCTTCACCAGCGCGTCCCGTCGTACGTGGGTGTCCTCACCACCGTGCCCCTCGGGCCTCGCTTCCTCCGTCCGCTGGAGGAGGGCCCTCCAGGGGGCGCGCTCGGCGCGCAGGACGTTGAGGCAGTGGTGCGTCGCAATCTTCATCAACCAGGTGGCCGGCGAGGCCTCGGCCCGGAAGGCGTGCAGGTTCTGTAGCGCCCGCGCGAACACGTCCTGCAGTGCATCCTCCGCGCGGGCCTCGTCCTTCAGCAGGTAGCGGCAGCGCGCGTAGACGCTGGCGCCGTAGCGCGTGTACAGCTCGCGCAGCCCCTCCCGGCCCTCGTCCGAGGGCGTGCGCCGCGAGGGCTGGGAGAGGTGCGGCATCCTGGAGGGCGGGGCGTGGCTCAAGCGAGAGGACGTCCAGCGGAGGAGCCCGCCCCGCACCGGATGCTCCGGTACGGGGCGGGCGTGAGGTGGGAACTACCCCTCAAAGTAGGAGGCACCCTGGATGGCGCAGTCGTTCGCCTCGGTGCCGTAGGACAGGTTCCACTCCGTGGTGGTGGCGCTCAGCAGCACGTAGCGGCTGAGGAAGTTCGAGTCCCAGCACTCGTTGATGGTCGCGGTGGCTGCGCCCATGTCGCCGCCGCTGAACTTCACGTCCGCGCGGCCCGCACCGGTCTCCTGCCAGCGGCTGCGGATGCTGATGCGCTCGAGCTGCGCCTGGGCATCCATGTTCTTCAGCACCGCGAAGTCGAACGTGCCGCCCTCGCCCGGGTTGGCGGCGTAGCCGTAGTCCACGTCGATGCGCTGGCCGCTCTCGGCGTCGCGGATCTGATTGAAGTCCACGGCCACGGTGACCTGGGAGCCCGGCGCCAGCCGCGAATACGTGAAGGTGCCCTTGCCCATCTCGGTGGCGTTGTGGTCGGGGATCTGCGCGCGAGCGTCCCAGTCGATGGTGAAGGTGCCGCTGCCGTAGTCCTCCAGCGCCTCACCGGTGGTGGCGTCCTTCGCGGTGGTGTGGGTACCGCTGAGGACGGTGACGTAGGCGGAGTCGTCCTTCGTCTTGTCCTTGCCCTCGAGCTTGTAGTCGTGCACGCCGTCACCCACGCGGTTGACGGTCAGCTTCCAGGTGATCTTCGACAGCGGCTCGGTGTGAGGCCCCCACACCGCCTGGGTCTCCGTCATCGTGGTGGGCGGGTGGCGGGTGATGTCGCGCACGAGGTGCAGCACCGCGGCGGTCCAGAAGTTCACGGCACCCGTGACGCCGTGGGTCATCCGATAGAGCTCCGACTCCTCGCCCTGGCCCTGTGCACGGACGCCGGAGGCGGTGAGGCCCTGGCTGCCGCTGGCGGGCACGTCGATCTTCACGTTCTCGGCGGTGGGAACGCCGGCCTCGAACTCGGAGGCGGGCCCGCGCCCGCAGGCGCCGAGCAGCAGGGCGGAGGAGAGCAGCAGGGTACGCGTCTTCCTGGTGTGTCCTCGTTGCGCCCGGGGAATGTGCCCGGGCATCGTGTGTCGCCGGTATGGACACGGCCACGCGAAAAAAGAGAAAGCGCCCCGGCTGATTTTCCGCTGCGCGGCGTGGGGCATGTCGTCCGGTGTGAGTGCTGATACGTCCCCTGGACGCCACGCCTGCACTGGAGGAGAGCAGGCGGGGAGACGAGCGAACGACACGGAAGCGTGGACGCACCGCGTCCACATGGTGCGCGGAGGGCGGGCAGGTGACAGGCCCATGGCGCGCGATCTGGCGGTGGCCGCCAGTGACACGGTACAGTTCCCACTCTCACACACAGCCCGGGCCGCGGCCCGGTGCAGTGGGCCCCTCGGGTCGGCTGCACCACGTTCGCATCGCCCGTGTCTCACCCCTCACGGACCGTCATGAACCAAGCTCCCGAGCTCGCGACGACGCCTCAGGCACCTGCCGCCGCGGACACCCGCCTCAAGGGCCCACCGCCCGGACCTTCCATGCCCGAGTTCAAGCAGGTCATGGGGCATCCCAAGCCGTTGTGGATGCTCTTCATGACCGAGTTCTGGGAGCGCTTCGCGTTCTACGGCATTCGCTGGGCGCTGACGCTCTACATCGTGGCGCAGTTCTACGGCGGTGCTGCGAGCGGCCAGGGCGCGGCCAGCCGGACCTACGGGGCCTACCTGGCGCTCGTCTACGCCGGCGCGATCTTCGGCGGCTACGTCGCGGACCGGGTCATCGGCTACCAGCGCTCCATCCTGATCGGCGCGATCATCATGGGGGCCGGTCTGTTCATGGTCGCGGTGCCGGACCAGCTCATGTTCGAGCTCGGTCTCGCCACGGTCATCGTCGGCAACGGCCTGTTCAAGCCGAACATCTCGACCATGGTCGGCAAGCTCTACCCTCCGGGTGACTCCCGACGGGATGCCGGCTTCACGCTCTTCTACATGGGCATTAACGCCGGCGCCTTCGTCGCGCCGCTCCTGACCGGCGTCCTCGCGAACCAGGTGTTCGGGACCGATGCGATGCCGGCCTACAAGGCCGTGTTCTACGCCTCCGGCGTCGGCATGCTGATCAGCATGGTGTGGTTCTGGTTCGGCCGGCGCCAGCTCCAGGGGATCGGCCGCCCGCCCGAGGGAGCCGAGAGCATGCGCAGGGTCGCCTACGTCGTGGGCGGCGCGATGCTCGCGATCCCGGTGGTGTACTTCCTGCTCGCCAGGGTCGGTGCGACCTCGCTCCAGTATCTGCTGACGGCGATGTTCGTCGGCCTTTGCGCGATGCTCCTCGTCGAGGGCGTGCGCGAGGGGAAGGTGCAGCGCGACAAGGTCATCGCGATGCTGCTCATCTTCACCTTCAACGTGCTGTTCTGGATGTTCTTCGAGCAGGCCGGCAGCTCGTTCAACTTCCTTGCCGAGAAGATCGTCGACCGCGACCTCTTCGGGCCGGGCGGCTTCGTGTTCCCGACCGCGTGGTTCCAGTCGGTCAACTCGATTGCGATCATCGCCCTCGCGCCGGTGATGGCGATGACCTGGGTGGCGCTGGGCCGGCGCAGCAAGGATCCTTCGATCCCGCGCAAGTTCGGCCTGGGCCTGCTGTTCAACGGCCTCGCGTTCCTGCTGCTGATGTTCGCGCTCTCGGCCCTGGTCGGCGCCGACAACAAGATCCCGTTCTGGACCCTCTTCATGGTCTACGTGATCCAGTCGGTCGGTGAGCTGTGCCTGTCGCCGATCGGTCTGTCGATGGTGACCAAGCTCGCGCCGGTGCGTCTGGTCGGCCTGGGCATGGGTGGCTGGTTCCTCTCGACCGGTATCGGCAACAACCTCTCGGGCATCTTCGCGAGCGAGGTCAGCGGCGAGACCGGCATGACCACGAAGTCGGCGCTGAGTGGCTACACCTTCGGGTTCTGGGCGCTGATCATCGCCGGCGCGGTGCTGTTCCTGCTGGCCCCGCGGGTGCAGCGCCTGCTGCACGGCGTGAAGTAATTCCCCTCCCCCCTGGGAGCACATTCCCCTCTCCCTCTGGGAGAGGGGCGGGGTGAGGGGGCTGTGACAACGCCGCCCACACCGTGAATCGAGGCCCAGCGAGCCCCCGCCCCGAGCGGTGTGCCGCTGGGCCTCAGCATTTTCAGGGGGACGCCGCGCCTCCGACTGCACGTTCCGGGTGCGTCCGGCAGCCCAGTTGGACGAGTATGCCGGCATGACCCGTCACACCGTCCTCCCAGTCCTCCGGGCCCGCATGGTGCTGGGCCTCCTCACGGCACTCCCGCTTCTCACGTCCTGCGCCACCACGAGCGCCGCGGAGGCCGAGCGGTCCAAGGGCGAATCGACGCAAGCCGCGCCACCTGCCTCCGCTCCGCAGTGGGGCCTGGTCATCCACGGCGGCGCAGGGAACATCTCCCCGGACATGCTCACCCCTGAGAAGCAGGCCGAGTACCGCGCGACGCTCGCGCAGGCGCTCCGGGCCGGCCACACGGTGCTGGAGAAGGGCGGCAGCAGCCTGGACGCCGTGGTGGCCGCGGTGACCGTCATGGAGGACTCGCCACTGTTCAACGCGGGCAAGGGCGCCGTCTTCACCCACGACGGGAAGAACGAGCTCGACGCGGCCATCATGGACGGACGCACTCGGGCTGCTGGCGCCGTCGCGGGCCTCCACCGCGTGAAGAACCCCGTCGTCCTCGCGCGCACGGTGATGGAGAAGTCCGAGCACGTCATGATGATCGGCGAAGGGGCCGAGAC
>JAKEEX010000840.1 GCA_022616315.1 Myxococcaceae bacterium | reverse complement strand
TCGCGCCTGCCTGCGTGGCCCGCACCGCCGTCTCGATGGTGCCGTGGCCGGACATCATGATGACCGGAAGCCCCGGACGCAGCGTCGCGAGGCGCTCCAGCGCCGCGAGCCCGTCCAGGTCCGGCATCTTCACGTCCATCACCACCGCGTCCACCGGGCGCGCGGCCACCACGTCCAGCGCCACCTTCCCGCTCTGCGCGAGCTCCGTGTGGTAGCCCGCGAGCTGCAGCGCCTGGCCGAGCGTGAGGAGGATGTTCTTCTCGTCATCGACGATGAGGACGGTTGCCGCCATGGGGTGTGCGTCTCCGGGGCCGCACGTGCGTGGTCCGACCGCCACATCCGGCGTTGAAACAGAAGGATGCAACGAGTCTGAAAAGCCACATTCAGGGATTTCGGAAAAGTAGGTGAGGTGGCGGAATGCAACAGGTGAGCCGGGGATTTGTTTTGACTCGGACCTTCCAGCAGGGCTACGAGCCAGTGTTGCGTGTTCTGGCTCTCCTGACCGCACTGCGCGCGGGGCCAGGGGCGCCGTCCAACTCACAGGGAGAAGCAAGCCTTGCGTCGACTCGCCATCATCGTTGGTTCCGTCGGCTGTGCCGTGTTTCTGTCGGCCTGCCCCCCGCCGAAGGTCTACCCCGCCTGCGACAACGACCAGCAGTGCCAGACCGAGGGTCGCGCCGAGGTCTGCGTCCAGGGTCAGTGCGTGGAGTGCTCCACGGACGCGCAGTGCAAGGAGGGATTCACCTGCCAGGCGAACAAGTGCGTGCCGCCCACCGAGTGTGGTCCGGACCGCGCCTGCCCTGAAGGCCAGCAGTGCACGCCGGACGGCAAGTGCGTGCAGTGCGTCGCGGACGCGGACTGCCCGGACAAGGGGCTGTGCCGTGAGAACGTGTGCGTGGCGCGTCCCGAGGGCTACTGCACGGAGAACGCGGACTGCGGCTCGGGCCAGCAGTGCGAGGCCAACCAGTGCGTGGCGGCCAAGTGCGCGGTGGAGCCCATCCGCTTCGGCTTCAACGAGTCCAGCCTGGCGTCGCTCGACTCCGCGTCGCGCCAGAGCCTGGACGCCGCCGCCCAGTGCCTCAAGGGCGGCACGGGCAAGGTGGTGCTCGAGGGCCACGCGGACGACCGTGGCACGGACGAGTACAACCTCCAGCTGTCCGAGCGTCGTGCGGCCTCCGTGAAGCGCTACCTCACCGAGCTGGGTGTCCCTTCCAACCGGCTGGACACGGTGGGCTTCGGCGAGAACCGCCCCGCCCAGGAGGGCACCTCCGAGGACGCCTACGCGGCCAACCGCCGCGTGGAGTTCAACCAGCAGTAGCCTTGCGCGGGGGCCTCCCCACCGGCGTCCTCGACACCGAGCCGGTGGGGAAGGCCGTGACGCCGCTCCGTCCTCGAGGCGGAGCGCGTCCTTGAGGGTGCGCATGGGAACCTCCGGGGCCGCCACGAGCCAGCAGCTGGTCTTCTCCTGCGGGGACGTGTGGTACGGCGTTCCCTCGGACGCGGTGCAGGAGGTGGTGCACTTCGGGGAGCTCACGCGCGTGCCCGGCGCACCTGCGCACGTGCTGGGCGTCTTCAGCCTGCGCGGCGAGGTCTTCCCGGTCATCGACGTGAGCCTCCTCCGGGGTGGCCGCGGCGAGCGCTCCCGGAGGGCCGTCGTCCTCCGGCTCGAGAGGGGCGTGCTCGCGCTCACCGCGGGCAGGCTCGGCGGCGTCTCCTCCGTCATCGGCGACCTCCTCCCCGCGGGCGACACCGGGCCTGCACGCTGCTTCCTCGGACCCGGGCTCGCGCAGGACCACGAGGTGTGGGTGGTGGACGCGGAAGCGCTCTTCGAGCTCCTCGCCCCATGAGCCTGACGCTCCGCTACCTGGGCACCGACCCGCGCGTGCCCTCGTTCTCCGCGCTCGCCGTCGCGCTGCAGCGGGCGGACGCACGCTTCAAGCTCGTGGCCAACCCGGCCGCCGTCTCGAGCGAGGCCCGCGTGGTGTACGGCCGCAAGGCCGTGGCTGCGCTGAGCCTCGGCCAACGCGAGCGCTTCACCGCGCAGCTCACGGACCTCGAGGAGCGCGTGCGCGAGCAGGCCGGCCGGGCGGGCGAGGCCGTGCTCCAGCGGCTGGGCGACGTGCGCTGGGTGCTGCTGGTGGAGCTGCTCGGCGGTGGAATCGACGCGGAGGCCACGCTCGCGCGGCTGGACCCGCTGGTCTCCTGGGTGATGGCCGAGCGGGAGGGCATGCTCCAGGTGGACGGCGAGGGCTTCTACGACGCGAGCGGTCCGCTCCTCGCGCTGGATTGATAAGGTGCGCGCCATGAAGAAGCTCGTGTTCGCAATGGCTGGTTCATCGCTCCTCCTGTCCGGGTGCTTCTACCCGGCGGACCGCGCGCGCCTGCTCGAGGCCCAGGTGGAGCAGCTGTCCGCACGGACCGACTCGATGACCGCGCAGGTGGAGGAGGCCCGGAAGAAGGTCGCGGACGCGCTGCTCCAGGTCGAGTCGAAGCTCGCGGAGGTCACCAAGGCGCTCGAGCAGCTGGACCAGAGCAGCCGCCGCACCGATGCGGACACCGGCGTGCGCCTGGGCAAGCTCATCGAGGACGTGGCCGCGCTCACGGGCCAGCTGGACATGTACAAGTTCCAGCTCTCGCAGCTGGACGAGCAGCTGCGCAAGCTCAGCACGGACACCGAGGGCCGCCCGGGCAAGTCGAAGGAGCTCGAGTCGCTGGAGCGGCCCACGGACAAGAAGGCGTTCCTCGCGCTCGCGGACCAGAAGGCGAAGGACGGGGACGTGGAGGTTGCGCGCAAGCTCTACGGTGAGTTCCTGCAGAAGTGGCCGAAGGATCCCCTCGTGGCCGACGCGCTCCTGCACCTGGGCCAGGCCTACGCCCGCGAGGACCGCTGCCGCGAGGCGCTCTACGAGTACCAGAAGGTCATCCAGGACCACGCGAAGTCCACCGCGGCCGCGCCCGCGCTGCTCGGCAGCTCCGACTGCTTCGGCAAGCTGAAGATGCAGGCCGAGTCCAAGCTGGCCCTCGAGGAGCTCGTGAGGAGCTACCCGAAGTCCGAGGCCGCCAAGGAGGCCCGCGCGCGCCTGGCCAAGCTCGGCAAGTCCGCCAAGCCCACCTCCGGCAAGAAGCCGAGGAAGTAGGCAGGGGGACCGGGTCCTCGCCTGGCCGGCGAGGGGACGTCACCCAGGGGGCCAGGGGCCGCGACGGCAGGACAGGAGCGCTTGAACGGCCCCCGTGCCGTCGCTATAAGCCCCGCTCCCCCACGCGCCGGACCTCGGGGCCTCGAGAGGCCACCGGGCAAGGCGAAAGGAGCCACAGCAGTGAAGCCCGACATCCATCCCGTCTACCCGCCCGCCCGCATCACCTGCGCGTGCGGCGCTGTCATCGAGACCCGCTCGACGCGGGGGAGCTTCTCGACGGAAATCTGCTCGGCGTGCCACCCCTTCTTCACCGGCAAGTACAAGCTGGTGGACACGGCGGGCCGCGTGGAGCGCTTCCGCAAGAAGTACGAGAAGAAGGAAGCCGCCCCGGCCGCCGAGAAGGGCGCGAAGACGCCCAAGGCCTAGAGGCCTTTTCCTCGCTGTTGCGGCGCGCTCCAGAGGCAACGGAGCGCGCCCACCCCCCCGTCAATTTTTCCGCCGCAGCAGGCCGGAAATTCGACGCGGCTCGCAGGTCCGCCCACAGTCTCGCCGACCCTGACGTGGAGGCGAGATGTCCCAGGCGGCAGCTGTTGCAGCACTCCGGCCCACCCCCACAGCCTCGCTCGTGGACGCCGAGTTCGCCCGGGGCGAGGGCTGGCGGCTGTACCACGGGGACAGCCTCGCGCTGATGGAGCAGCTGGAGCCCCGGAGCTTCGACCTCATCTTCGCGGACCCGCCGTACTTCCTCTCCAACGGCGGCTTCACCTGCAAGGCGGGACGGCGCGCCCCGGTGGACAAGGGCGCCTGGGACTCGAGCCGCGGTGTCGAGGAGGACCACGCCTTCACCACCGCGTGGCTCCGCGCCTGCCAGCGCCTGCTCAAGCCCTCCGGGACGCTGTGGGTGAGCGGCACCCAGCACGTCATCTTCTCCGTGGGCTTCGCCATGCAGAAGCTGGGGATGAAGCTCCTGAACACCGTCACCTGGTACAAGCCCAACGCCAGCCCCAACCTCTCGTGCCGCTACTTCACGCACTCCACGGAGCTGCTGCTGTGGGCCTCGCCGGGAGGGAAGGGCAAGCTCCAGCACACGTTCAACTACGCCGCGATGAAGGCGGAGAACGGCGGCAAGCAGATGCGCGACGTCTGGGCGCTGCCGCGGACGGGCGAGGAGGAGCTCGCGGCCGACGGGGAGGGACGCCTGTGGTCCATGACCTCGCCGCGCGGTGAGGAGAAGGCGCTCGGGAGCCACCCCACGCAGAAGCCGCTCGGGCTCCTGCGCCGCATCGTGGAGGCGAGCACCTCCGAGGACGCGCTGGTGCTGGACCCCTTCAATGGCAGCGGCACCACCGGCGTGGCCGCGGTGTCGCTCGGGCGACGCTACGTGGGACTGGAGCTCGAGGAGAGGTACCTCGCGCTGAGCCAGGCACGGCTCTCGCGGCTCCAGGCGACCTGACGACGGCGCCTTCAGCGCAGCGCCCGCTCCGCCTCGTTGCGGACGCGCTCGGACCAGCTCTTGATGCGCCGTTCCTCGGGCGGGTCCGAGCTCTCCGGGGTGGCCTGCACCTTCGCAATCGCCTCACGTGCGGCGCGCGGGTTGCCCTCCCGGAGCTCCAGCTGCGCGAGGTAGTAGCGCGCGCGCACGTTGCCGGGGTGGCGCGCCAGTACGTACTCGTAGAGCTCCCGTGCGCGCCGGTTGTCCCGCTTGGGCCAGGGCATGGAGAAGTGGTAGCGGCCACGTGCGACGAGAGGTCCACCCCGGTCCAGCCACGCGTCGAGACCGATGGCCCGGTCGATGCGCTCGAGGAACTTGCCCTCCAGTCCCTCGGCCAGTGCCGCGAAGAGGCCCGCACCGTCGCCGTACACCCCGATGCAGATGGCCGCGTAGTAGTGGCCCTCCGCGCGCTTCGGGTTCAGCCGCGCGGCCCTGTCCCCGTACTGCCAGCCCTCGTACCCGAGCCGCTTCTTCTCCGCCTTGTCCGGCATGGCGTCCGCCTGCCAGTAGAGGACACGGGAAAGGCGCCACACGTGCTCGAAGCTGTCGGGTTGTG
The DNA here is from genome assembly GCA_022616315.1 of Myxococcaceae bacterium. Taxonomy (GTDB): domain Bacteria; phylum Myxococcota; class Myxococcia; order Myxococcales; family Myxococcaceae; genus JAKEEX01. Next base: position 737 of record JAKEEX010000840.1, on the reverse strand, counting down.
CGCGGAGCTCGTCCCGCAGCCGCTGCTCGAGCTCCTCGAGGCGCCCGGCCTCGTCCCTCCGGGCGAAGAGCGCGTCGAGCTCGGCCAGGCCGTCGCCAGTCCCCGCACCCGTGGCGGTGAGCGAGAGGCACAGGAGGGGGAGGACGAGTGCGCGCTGCATGGCGGGCCGTGAGGTAAGACGCTCCGCTCGCCCGGACAATCCCGGGCGCGCCCAGCTCCGTCTCCCAGCCGACGCGCCGGGCGGGCAGAGGAGGGCTCGCTCCCACATGCCACCCACTCCGGTGCAGCCTCCCCGCCACAGAGGCAGACTCGGTTGACATTCGAATCAACCGGGAGCATGAAGCTCAGCGTCTGAAGGTGTCCCTTACCTCGTCACACACGAGTAGGAGTGGTGAACCCATGAGTCATCGGATCCGCAAGGTCGCCGTGCTGGGCGCGGGCGTGATGGGCAGTGGCATCGCGGCGCATGTCGCGAACGCGGGCGTCAAGGCGCTGCTCCTGGACATGGTCCCCCCGAAGGCCGGGCCGGGGGAGGACACCTCCTCGAAGGCCTTCCGCAACAAGTTCGCCGCCGGTGCGGTGGCCAACCTTCGCAAGCAGAAGCCCGCACCGCTGTTCACCGAGCAGGCGCTGCTCAACCTGGAGGTGGGCAACTTCGAGGACGACCTCGCGCGCATCGCCGAGTGCGACTGGGTCATCGAGGTGGTGAAGGAGGACCTCGCCGTCAAGCAGGCCCT
>JAKEEX010000134.1 GCA_022616315.1 Myxococcaceae bacterium | reverse complement strand
GGGCACCTCCGCTGCGCTGAGCGTGGGCGCGGACGGCGCGCAGGTGGGTACCACCGTGCTCAAGCGCAACGCGGACGCGGCGCTGCGGCTGCTCGCGGACGTGGTGCGCAGGCCCACCCTGGCGCCGAAGGACTTCGACCGGCGGAAGAAGCAGCAGCTGGCCAACCTCGCGCAGCAGCTGGGCAACCCCCGCTTCCTCGCGCAGCAGGCCTTCGTGGACGTCGCCTACGGCCCGGGCCACCCCTACGGCCATCTGTCCAGCGGCACGCCCCAGTCCGTGGGCGGACTGATACTCGCCGACGTGAAGGGCTTCCTGCGGCAGCACCTGGGTCCAAAGGCGTGCGCGCTCGTGGCCTCAGGGGACATCACGCGCGAGGAGGCGCAGGCCCTGGCGCAGAGGTCCTTCGGTGACTGGAGGGGCCAGGCCAGGGTGCTGAAGCCGCCGCCGCCCCCGCAGGTGCAACCGCGGAAGCGCGTGGTGCTGGTGCCCAAGCCGGGGCTCAACCAGACCCTCGTGGTGATGGGCCGCCCGGCGCTCGCCGCCGGCAACCCGGAAGAGGATGCGCTGGAGCTGGCCAGCACCGTCTTCGGTGGCTTCTTCGGCAGCCGGCTCAACATGAACCTGCGCGAGGCCAAGGGCTACACCTACGGCGCGGGCGCGGGCGTGGACCCGCGCAAGGGCGTGGGCCCGCTCAGCGCGAGCAGCGACGTGCGCGCCGACGTCACCGGCCCCGCCTTGCAGGAGTTCTACGGCGAGCTGAAGGGCCTCAAGAGCCGGCCCATCACCAGCGAGGAGCTCGAGGCGGCGCGCGAGGGCGTCATCCGCTCGTTTCCCGGCTCCTTCGAGACGGTGGAGGGACTGGCGGCCACGGCGGCGTCCATCTACTTCAAGGACCAGCCGCTCGACCGCGTGGCGCGGCTGGTGGAGGGCCTTCAGTCCGCGGACCTTCCGCAGGTGCAGAAGGCAGCCACCACCTACTTCCAGCCCGAGCTGATGCACATCGTGCTCGTGGGCGACCCGGAGACCATCCGGAAGCAGGTGGCGGAGCTGGGGCTGGGCCCTCTCGAGCAGGTGGCGCCCCCCTGACGTCCCGGGCCCTCCCTGCGCTACAAGCGCCGCAGGGAGGGCGTCGATGTTCGCCGAGTCCTTGCTTCAGCAGGCCGAGGAGGTGCTCGCGGCGTGCAGGCGCGCAGGCCTGCGGGTGGCCACCGCGGAGTCGTGCACGGGAGGCCTGGTGTCCGCGTGCCTCACCGCCATCGCCGGCTCGTCGGACGTGGTGGAGCGCGGCTTCGTCACCTACTCCAACGAGGCGAAGATGGAGCTGCTCGGCGTCCCCGAGCAGCTCCTGGCTGCGCATGGCGCAGTGAGCGCCGAGATGGCGGCGGCCCTGGCGGAGGGGGCGATGGCCCGCTCGCGCGCGGACCTCACGCTGTCGGTGACGGGGATTGCAGGACCCGGGGGCGGTACGCCCACCAAGCCCGTGGGCCTGGTGTTCCTCGCGACGGCGCGGCGCGGGCAGCCCACGCGGGTGGAGCGCACCGTCTTCCCCGGGGACCGCGGCGCGGTGCGCGAGGCCAGCGTCAGGCGGGCGCTCGCGCTGCTCCTGGCGAGGGCCGGGAGCCCCTGACCTGGGGGCACCACTCCGGCCCCTGAAAAGCACCGCGCCCGCCGCGCTGTCGAGCGGGGCGGGCGCGGGAGGTCGGACCGCGGGCGGAAGATGCCGCCGGCGGGGACCGGAGGACTACTCGGCGTCGAGGCCGTTGATGATGCGGTCCTGGATTTCCTTGCGCAGGGGCAGGGCCTCCTCTGCGCTCAGGACGCCATCCCCGTTGGTGTCGTACTTGGCGATGAGGGCGGCGCGCCGCTCCTGCCACTCCAGCATCCGGTCCTCGCGCAGCTTGGCGCGCTCCTCGAGGTCGAGGACGCCGTCCTGGTTGGCGTCATAGTTCGCGAGGATCTCCTCCCGGCGTGCGGCGAGCTTCGCGCGGAAGGCCTGGCGCGCAGCCTGCCGCTCGGCCTCGTCCAGCGTGCCGTTGCCATCCGCGTCGAACTTCTCCAGTACCGCCGCGTGCAGGCGCTCGCACCGGGCCTCGAGGGCGTCCACCATCGCGGTGCGCTCCTCGGTGGACAGCGTGCGGTCGCCGTTCTCGTCGAAGGCCCACCGCACGCGCATGAAGCCCTGCACGCGCACGCGCCAGCCGAGACGGAAGAAGCGGGCCCGGGCGGAAGCGTCGGTCAGGTCCGCCTTGATTGCCTGCAGCTCCTCGCGGTCCAGCCGGCCATCCTTGTTCGCGTCGTACTCGGCGAGCACCTGCTCCCGCTTGGCGCGGAAGTCGCACACGCCGCTGGCGGAGTCGGACACCTCGCCGGCCAGCGCTGCCTGCTCGTCGACCAGGGCCGCAATCTGGGTGGCATCCGCGTTCGCCACGGCGTCGGCGCCAATCTCCCCCGCCTCCTCCGAGGTGGTGAGGGCCGCGGTGGCCTCGCCGAGGGCGAGCTCCTCCTCGGCCAGGTTGCCGTTGCAGGCGGTGGCGCCGAGGGCGAGGGTTCCAGCGAGTGCCGCAGACAGCAGGCGGCGGTGAAGGCGGGAGTGGGACATTGTAGGCTCCTCCGGAGGAGACGGTTCATCCGTCCCCGACCTGCACCATCAAACCCCGCTGGGCCCGCCGAGTTGCGGGCCGAATCTCCGGCCGAATTTCTGCCACCCCCACCTGGCCGCCCATCACCCGACAATGTGAATAGACTCCGGCCCCCGATGCGCCGGCTCCTGCCCGCCCTGCTCCTGCTGCTCACCGGCTGTCCCGCCCGCCCCCCGCTCCCCCCGGACGACACCACCTGCGCGCTCACGTTCCGCGACGAGGGGGACGTGCGCGTCTTCGTGGTGGGCCACCGCTTCGCGCTCGAGGACGCCGTCACGCCCGAGGCCTTCGAGGCCTCGTACGCCGAGGACATGCGCGCGGTGGCGCCGTGCCTGTCCAGCTCGCGCCCCAACCTGGTGGTGTTCCCCGAGGACGCGGGGCTGGTGGCCTGGTTCGGAGGCCCCCGGGCCATGCTCGCGCGCGGAGCCAGCGACGTGACGGGCGCCTTCAACGCCATGTACGCCGGATGGGCCCCCGCAGCGGACGCCTACCGCGAGCGCTTCCCCGGCATCTCCGCGGCGCGCGCGCTCACGCTCGCGGGCGGAGACGTGGCCTGGCGCGCGATGGACCGCACCTTTGGAGGGATTGCCCGCCGCTACGGAGTGCACGTCGTCACCTCCGCCAACCTGCCCTACGCCCGCACGGAGG
>JAKEEX010000133.1 GCA_022616315.1 Myxococcaceae bacterium | reverse complement strand
GGCCATCACCGACCAGGGTGGGCGCCACCTGGTGGCTGCCGGTCAGCTCCGCCAGGAGGACGAACATGGACCTCCCGATGGGCCACTCCGCGGCCAGGCTCCAGCCGAGCGTCGGGCCGTAGCGGACGTCCACGCCGCCCACGCGCGCGGGCAGGGAGTGCGTGAGGATGACGTCCAGGTGAACCAGCAGCGGCCGGATGCCCTTGGTGAGGTTGAGCCCCGCGCCGATGTCCACGGCGCCCGTCCCGCGCACGTCGGTGTCCAGCAGCGACGCATCCCGGCTCGCCGCGCGGCCGGTTGGGAGGTTCACGAGGCCCATCAGCGTCAGCTCCGGCACGGCCCCCGTCGTCTCGCGGAGCAGCACACCCCGCGCGAAGAGCTGCGAGTCGGCCACTCCGACAGACGCTGCCTCCTGTCCGGACGCACGCGTGCGAACGGCCACCACCGCGCTCTGCGCTCCCACGGAGAGGCGGGGATGGAGGCCCGCCTCCAGGAACAGGAGGAGTGTGGCGCTCACCTGGGAGTCTCCGGGCACGAGCGGCACCGCACGCCCCGCCGCATCCAGCGTGGCCCGCGTGGCAGAGAAGGTGAGGAAGGGCTGCGCGATGATGCTCCCCGGCAGCGGGATGAAGGCGGTGAGGGCAACGAACGGAGCGCTGGTGAGCGGCCGGTACACCTCTTCGTCTTCGTCCGGCGGCTCGTTCTTCTCGGCGCTCGGCCCCTGCCCGGCCGCGTGTACGGGGAGCGCGAGGAGCGCGAGCCCGGCCGCAAGCCACGCCCGCATGCGGCAGGGGCGATGCATGCGTGCACCGTACGGCGCCCCGCACGCACGTCCGTCACCCGGTGCACGGGGGTGTGGGCTGGCGCACAGCTTGTCGTTCGCGGCCGCGGACGCACCTTTTGTTTCTCCGGCGACATGCCGGGTCAAACCGCGAGGGCGTGCCATGGAACCGACGGATGTCGAGCGTCCCCGGAGCCAGCGGGGACGCGCACCCGCGCGCGGCGGTCACCGAGGAGCCATGGGGGCGAGCGTCCCCCAGGACGAGCGCCTGCGTTCCCTGCGCGATGCGCTCCGGGCCGCGCGACAGGGGGACTTCACGGTGCGGCTCCCGACGGACGGCGCGGGGGACCTGCTCGCAGAGGTGGCGCTCGCCTTCAATGCGCTGGTGGAGGAGAACGAGGCGCTGGTGCGCGAGCTGGACAGGGTGGCGCACACGGTGGGGGAGGAGGGCAGGCTCACGGAGCGCGCCTCCCTGGGGCCTGCGAGCGGCGCGTGGTCGGCGGCCGTGGACGCCGTCAACTCGCTCGTCGCCTCCGTGGCCTTTCCCACGGTGGAGGCGACGCGCATCCTGGGCCTCGTGGCGGCCGGCGACCTGTCGCACGAGATGCCGGTGCACCTCGACGGTCAGCCGCTCCAGGGCGAGTTCCTGCGGCTCGGCAACACCGTCAACGCGGTGGTGGACACGCTTCGCTCGGTGTCCACCGGCGTGGCGCGTGGTGCGGGAGATCGGCACCGAGGGAAAGCTCGGGGTCCAGGCCAGCGTCGAGGAGCTCTCGGGGATCTGGAAGGGCCTCGTGGACGACGTCAATCTCCTCTCCAACAACCTCACCGCGCAGGTGCGCAGCATCGCGCTCGTCTCGACGGCCATCGCGGCCGGAGACCTGTCGCAGAAGATCAGGGTCGAGACGCGCGGTGAGTTCCTCGAGCTGAGGAACACCATCAACACCACCGTGGACAAGCTCCGCTCCTTCGCCGCCGAGGTAATCCGCGTCGCGCGCGAGGTGGGCACCGAGGGCAAGCTGGGCGCGCAGGCGGACGTCCGCGGAGTCTCCGGCGTCTGGCAGGAGCTCACCGACAGCGTGAACGGCCTCGCCAGCAACCTCACCTCGCAGGTGCGGAACATCGCCCAGATTGCCACCGCCATCGCCACGGGCGACCTCTCCCAGAAGATCACCGTCGAGGCGAAGGGGGAGATCCTCGAGCTCAAGAACACCCTCAACGCCATGGTGGACCAGCTGCGCACCTTCGCCGCGGAGGTCACGCGCGTCGCCAAGGAGGTGGGCAGCGAGGGGAAGCTGGGAGGTCAGGCCCGGGTGCCGGGCGTCGCCGGGACGTGGAAGGACCTGACCGACAACGTCAACGTCATGGCGTCCAACCTCACCGGCCAGGTGCGCGGCATCAGCAATGTCGTCACTGCCATCGCCGTGGGGGACCTCTCCCAGAAGCTCATCGTCGAGGCGAAGGGGGAGATCGCGACGCTCGCGGAGACCATCAACAGCATGACCGACACGCTGCGCACCTTCGCGGAGCAGGTGACCACGGTGGCGCGCGAGGTGGGCATCGAGGGCAAGCTGGGAGGACAGGCCCGCGTGCCCGGCGTCGCGGGGACGTGGAGGGACCTCACCAACAACGTGAACACGCTCGCGGGCAACCTGACCAACCAGGTCCGCAACATCGCGCTCGTCACGACGGCGGTCGCCAAGGGGGACCTGTCCCAGAAGATCACCGTCGAGGCGAAGGGGGAGATCCTCCAGCTGAAGGACACCGTCAACGCGATGGTGGACCAGCTGCGCATCTTCGCGGCAGAGGTGGCGCGCGTGGCACGCGAGGTGGGCACCGAGGGCCAGCTGGGAGGTCAGGCCCGCGTGCCGGGCGTGTCCGGCACCTGGAAGGACCTGACGGACAACGTCAACCTGATGGCGTCCAACCTGACGGACCAGGTGCGAGGCATCAGCAACGTCGTGACGTCCATCGCGAATGGGGACCTCTCCAAGAAGCTCATCCTCGTCGCGAAGGGAGAGATTGCGGCCCTGGCGGACACCATCAACAACATGACCGACACGCTGCGCACCTTCGCGGACCAGGTGACGACGGTGGCGCGCGAGGTGGGCATCGAGGGAAAGCTCGGCGGTCAGGCCAAGGTGTCCGGCGCGGCGGGGACGTGGCGGGACCTGACGGACAACGTCAACCAGCTCGCGGCCAACCTCACCACCCAGGTCCGCGCCATCAACGAGGTGGCGACCGCCGTCATCCAGGGTGACCTCTCGCGCATCATCACCGTCGCGGCGCGCGGCGAGGTGCTCGGCCTGAAGGACACCATCAACCAGATGATCGCGAACCTGCGCGACACCACGCGCACCAACAAGGAGCAGGACTGGCTGAAGACGAACCTGGCGAGGTTCTTCGGCCTGATGCAGGGCCAGCGCAACCTCCAGTCGCTGACCGACTCCATCATGTCCGAGCTCACGCCCGTGGTGAGCGCGCAGCACGGCGCCTTCTACCTGATGGAGCGCGAGGACGACCGCCCAGCCCTCAAGCTGACGAGCACCTACGCATTCCAGTCACGCAAGCGCCTCTCGAACCGCTTCCGGCTGGGAGAGGGCCTCGTGGGGCAGTGCGCGCTGGAGCGAAAGACCATCGTCGTCACCGAGGTGCCCGAGGGGTATATCCAGGTGACCTCGGGCCTGGGTGAGGCGCCGCCGCGCAGCATCGCCGTGCTCCCCATCCTCTTCGAGGACCGAGTCCGGGGCGTCATCGAGCTCGCCTCCTTCCACGAGTTCTCCGCCATCCAGCTGAACTTCCTCGAGCAGCTGATGCTCAACATCGGCCTGGCCATCAACCTCATCGGGACCAGCATGCGGACGGAGGAGCTGCTCCAGCAGCTGCAGGGCTCCAACGTGGAGCTGGAGAAGCGGCGCAAGGAGCTCGAGGAGAACGCGCAGCTGCTCGAGGTGCGCAACCGGGAGATCACCCAGGCCAGCGCCTCCCTCGAGGGCAAGGCCCAGGAGCTGGCGCGGGTCTCCCGCTACAAGTC
>JAKEEX010000839.1 GCA_022616315.1 Myxococcaceae bacterium | reverse complement strand
TGCACTCATTGCAGCGCTGCGCGACGGGCGCATTGCCGGTGCCGGGCTCGACGTCTTCTCCGTCGAACCACTTCCGACGGCGCATCCGCTGCGGTCCCTGCCCAACACGGTGCTCACGCCCCACCTCGGCTACGTCACGCGCGAGAACTACGCCGTCTACTATCAGGACGCGCTGGAGGACATCCTCGCGTGGCACGGCGGCAGCCCGGTCAGGCTGCTCGGCGCCGCGTAGTCTCGAGGACGGAGCAACCCACGGAGTGATGGATGGAGACCCGCTCGCTCGGTCACACGTCGCTGCTCGTGACACCCCTCGGGCTCGGCCTCGCCGCTCTCGGGCGTCCCGGCTACATCACGCTGGGGCACGACGAGGACGTCGGCCCGGTCCGCGACGGGGCAGCGCTCGAGGCGCGCTCGCACGAGGTCCTCGACGCAGCGTGGGCCGCGGGGGTACGCTACGTGGATGCGGCGCGATCGTACGGGAAGGCCGAGGACTTCCTCGCCTCGTGGCTCGCCGCGAGGCGCGTCACACCGGGTGAGCTCACCGTCGGCTCGAAGTGGGGCTATGTGTACACCGCCAACTGGCGCGTGGACGCCGAGAAGCACGAGGTGAAGGACCACTCGGCGGCCAATCTCCGCCGACAGCTCGCCGAGACGCGCGCCCGCATCGGCGCCTACCTGAGGCTCTACCAGGTGCACTCGGCCACCTTCGAGAGCGGGGTCCTGGAGGACGCCGACGTGCTCGGGGCGCTCGTGCGGCTGCGCGAGGAAGGCGTCGAGGTGGGGCTCACGTTGAGCGGTCCGCGCCAGGCGGACGTGCTCCGGCGCGCGCTCGAGGTTCGCGCGGATGGGAGGCCCGTCTTCGGCTGCGTCCAGGCGACCTTCAATCTGCTCGAGCGCTCGGTAGGACCGGCCCTCGCCGAGGCGCGTGCTGCCGGATGGGGCGTGCTCCTCAAGGAGGGCGTGGCGAATGGGCGCCTCACCGGGCGCAACCACGCGCCCGAGGTGGAGGCACTCCACACGGTGGCGAACGCACACGGCGTGTCCCCTGACGCATTGGCGCTCGCGTGGGTCCTGTCTCACCCGTGGGTGGATACGGCCCTCAGTGGCGCTGCCACCGTTGCGCAGCTGCGGAGCAACCTCTCCGCACTCACCGTGCCGCAGGACGCGGTGACGGACCCGCGGCTCCTCGGAATGGCGCAGACGCCTCAGGCCTATTGGTCCGTGCGCGCCGCTCTGCCCTGGCGCTGAGGAGGGTCAGGGCTCGACCGGAGGGAGTCGCTGGAAGTCCACGTCGCGCGCACGTGCCCATGCGAGGAGCGCAATGAGCATGACCGCGGCGATGCACGCCCACCAGAACCAGTGAATGATGCCTGCGCCGGTCTCCTGGGGGGCGGGGCCCTGATAGGCCTGGGGCGTCTGGCCGAGCGCCACGGCAGGGGCGAGCAGCAGGGCGTACAGGAACGAGAGGAAGGCACGCATGCGGCACCTCGGCGGAAGGAGGGGACCCGCTGGGCCAAGCCTTCGCATCCGCTGCGCCGGCGACAATGCGGAGCACCGTGCGCCAGGCCTGCGTGCTTCAGGAGGAGCAACGGGTCGAAGGGCCTCCCGCGAGACAGCCCGGCTCACGAGCGCTCGTCAGCCCGCCCCACTCAGCCCTCCTCGTCCACACCGCCGGGCCCGCCGCGATCGCCGTGGACGAAGAGGAGGCGCTCCTGGACGGCCCGCGCGAGGGACGCCTCGTCGAGGTCGCCCGTCCTGTGGAGCTTCTCCAGCAGGTCGAGCATGCGCCGCTCCCACACCTCCGTGGTGGCGCCGCGCTGGCAATAGACGTGGTAGCGGAGCGGCCCCGGGATGATGGTGGCCAGGAAGACCATCTCCTTCACCGTGAGCGAGGACGGGGGCTTGCCGAAGTAGTGCCAGCTCGCCTCACCCAGGCCGTAGAGGCCCGGTCCCCACTCGATGATGTTGAAGTAGATCTCGAGCATCCGCTCCTTGGGGAGCGATGCCTCCAACGCGAGCGTGAGGAGCGCCTCGCGCACCTTTCGCGCGAACGTCTTCTCCCGTGACAGGAAGAGGTTCTTCGCGAGCTGTTGCGTGAGCGTGGACCCTCCGCGCACCGGCCCATCCTCCTCGGGTGTGAAGAGGTTGTCTGCGAGCGAATCGAAGTCGAAGCCGCGATGGCCGAAGAAGCCGGCGTCCTCGCTCAGCAGCACGGCGCGCACGAGCAGCGGGGGCACCTCCGTGAGCGGGACGAACGCGGGGTTCTCCGGGCCCACCTTCATCGGGCGCCCGCGGCCCTCGGCGGTGCGCGGCACGTAGGTGAAGGACCCCTGCAACGAGAAAGGTGGGCGGTGGTGCGCCGCGCGTCGCAGCCCGGAGAGGTCGAGCTTGCCGGTGAGCGTCCACGCGGCGCGGTCGCGCAAGGGGCCCTCCAGCCCCAGCTTTGCGCCGAACACGCCTTCGAGGCGGTCCACCTCGGGCCCAGGCGCGAGCGCCGGCGGCAGTGCATCCACGGCGGCCTGGTATGGCAGCCGGTCCACCTCCAGCGCGAGGGAGAACCGGGGGGCTGCATCGAGCGTGAACGAGCCAGACACAGCCGCGCGAGCCTCGCCGTTCGGACCGAGGACGAGACGCAGCGACTCCACGTCCAGACGCCGTGCGTCCGCCTGCCACCGCAGCGCCCCGTCGACGGCGAGGTGGAACGGACCCACCGGAGCTTCATCGAGACGCGGATGGGCGACCGTGAGCGCGCGCAGAGTGCCGGAGAGCGTGGCCCTCCCTGCATCGAGCTTCACGACACCGTCCATCTGCCCGCCGTCCACCGTGACCTGGAGCCCGAGTCCCGCGACGAGCGCGGAGAGAGAGGCATCGTGGACCTCGAGCTCGCCTGCGAGGAGCCCCTTATCGAAGCGTAGGTCCTTCAGCTTGGCCTTGCTGCCTCCGGGAAGGCTCACGCGTGCGTCCACGCTCAGTCCGTCGTCGGTGCGCCGCGGCTCCACCTCGGAATCGAACGGGCCCAGAGTGCGCCGCCCACCGTGCTCGATGGCGAGGGTCACGTCCCGCATGTCGAGGCGCGGAAGATGCGTCCTCGGAGTGGCCTCCCGCTGCGCCACCTGTGAAGCGTCAGCACGGCGCACGCGCGCAAGAAGCGCCCGCAGCTCCTCACCGTCGCGTCCTGCCTCCACCTCCACGCGGACGAGGCGCACCGCGCCGACCTCCAGACGTCCAAGGAGGAGGGAGCGCAGCCGCGGGTAGACGGCGACGCGTTCGACGCGGAGCACCGGGGGAGCGGCGGGATTCGAGGCGCGCACCTCGAGTGGGCCCACTTCCAGCTGTCCCCGCACGCCGACGCGAAGGTGGTCGCCGAGCGTCACCTCGCCCAGACGTGCCTCCAGCCGCGGCCGCACGGTCCCCAGTACGAGCTTGCGCCCCGCCTCGCTGTGCACGAAGAGGCCCGTGCCGAGCAGAACGCATCCCGACACCACAGCGATGGCGAGCACCCATCGCAGGATGCGCTGGCGAACGACCGGCTGGGCCATGGCGTGCTTCTACCCTGCCAGGTGCGTTCCGGAGCCGAAAAAGCGGCCTCGCACAAGCCTGCGCACCCCCACTCGCTCCCTCTCCCCTCTCCCCCTGGGAGAGGGACAGGGTGAGGGGGTTGTGAGCCTCGGGCTCGCGCTCACGCCTCCGACGACTGGACACATGTGCAAACCAGCGACTCAGCAGCACCCGCTCCGTTTGGCAGACTTCCCGTGACGCCGAAGATACGCGGAGGAGACAGGCATGGCGCTATACGTTGCTCGCGGGCTGCTGCTTGCAGGAGCCCTGACTTCGTCTCCTGGGCGCAGTGAAGTGCCAGAGGGTGAGCCGAAGTGGATGAACTCCGAGGAGGCCGTCGCTGCAGGTCTCCTCGCCCCACGCATCGTCCCCGACGAGGCGCTCCACCCTCCCGAGTACTTCCCCACGCTCAGGCCATCATCTGTTGCGGGACGCTACGCCTCGGATGAATCCAAATTCTTGGCAGCCATGCGCGAACCGCTGCTCTGGTGGTCTCCGGATGCAGAGGAGTCGTACCGGCTCCTGTGGCTGCGCAGCTTCGAGCCGGCCGTCGCATTCAGGTTAGAGCGGACCGATACCGGCGGCATCCTCGTCGTGACCGAGCTTCGTGGCGTTCACGACCTCCGGGTGCGCCGTAGTGCCTCCGTCGACGTCGGACCGCTCGAATGGGCACTCCTCGAGGCGAACCTGGCCGCCTCAGGGTTCTGGAGCGCCGCACCGCCGAGGCGTCGCTCGGACTGGACGAACACGCGCGACGGAACGTTCTTTGTGTTCGAGGGACGCCGGGGGGTGGCATACAGGGCCATCGAGCTCCACAGCACGGACATTGGGAGTCTTGGAACGCCGAATGCCCAGCGAATCATGGCTCTGCGAGAGGCCTGGCTCCTCTTGATGTCGCTCTCACCGCATCTCGTGCGACCGGAACAGGTGTACTGACCTTCATGCAGCAGGCGGAGGGTCTGTCCGCGCGCGCTTCTCGCTTACGCCTCTGCGGACAAGAGCCCCGTCTCCCGCGCGATGCGCTCGAGCACCGGCAGGACACGCGGAAACACCGCCGCGCTGCATCCAATCAGTCCACGCGTATTGCGCATCTCGCGCCCGTCGTAGCGATAGGGCCGCCCGGCGAAGTCCGTGAGCACACCCCCCGCCGCGCGCAGGATGGCCTCCGGCCCACACGCGTCCCAGCGGTAGCTCCTGTCGCTCGGGTGCAGGTACAGGTCCGCCACGCCCTCGGCGAGGAGCCCGCACTTGAGGCCCACGGAGCCAGACTCCATGACGCGGGTGATACCGAGCTCCGAGCGCATGAGCTCCGTCCTGCGCGACCTGTGGGAACGCGACACCACGAGCCGCAGCTCCGTGGGCTCGAGCACATCGGCGACGCGAAGGGCGCGCCGCTCGCCGACGACCTCGAGACTGCACTCCTGTCCCACCAGGCCCGCATACAGCTTGTCGCTCGGAGGGCAGTACACGACGCCCAGGACCGGCGTGCCCTCGATGGCGAGTCCCACCTGCACGGCGAACTGACCATTCCGCGCCACGAACTCGCGCGTCCCGTCCATGGGGTCCACGAACCAGCAGCGTGCGAATCGCGCAGCCTCGGAGGTGTCCGCGGCCTCCTCCGACACCACACCATCGCCCGGGAAGGCGCGCTTCAGCTCAGCGACGAGGTACGCATTCGCGCGCTCATCCGCCTCGGTGACGGGGCCAGCACCTCCCGGCTTCTCCACCACGTCGAAGTCGGTTGCGTACACCTCGAGCAGGATGCGACCAGCGTTGCGCGCCAGCCGGCGGGCGACATCGAGCTCGTGCGCGAGGGGAGACGTCATCGTCAGCCCGGGCCTTACCACAGGCCCCCACACGTTCGGAGGTCATGGGGGCCGCCCGCCTCCAGCTCACGAGCGCACCTCGAGAATTCGACATGCCATGTCGAATTCTCGAGGTCGTCCTCTCCGGGTCAAGGAGCCCTCATATTGAAGACGTACGCTGTTGCGACGGGCCTTCCGGCGGCCTTCATGGGCTCGCAGCGAATTCCCTGCCCCCGAGTGACGCCGCACGGCTCAGGCCTTGCATCCTGGCGACGTCGAATGGAGATTCGACCTGCCATGCACATGACGCGGATGAGGACACGAGGAACTGCCGCAGCAGTACTGATGGGCGCGCTGCTGGCGCTGGGGTGTGGTGCGCACACCACGCCTCCACAGGAAGGGGCACAGCCCCTCGGGGGCGCGGAAGACCGTTCTTATCGCGACGCGTACGGCCCCTACGCCGACGAGGTGCGTGAGGCGCTCGCGTCCGGCCGCTGCAAGGTGGACAAGAAGTGCGGCGACCTCGCCTTCGTCAACTGCGGCATCGAGGCGGACGGGCTCGGCTACTACGTGGACACGCGCAGCGGGGCCGTCCTCGAGGTGTGCGGCGGCGCCTGCTGGGCACGGCGGGAGGGATTCTGCGTCGCGTGCCCCCCGCCGGAGTGGACCTGCGGAGAGTGACTCAAGCCTCCGCGCCCACGGTGCGGTGCTTGAACATCGTCCACAGTCCGTACACGCCGATGGCCGTGCCCAGCGGAATGGAGAGCAGCGCGAGCGCCGAGAGGGCGATGGCGGGCACACGCGCCCGCGGGTCCAGCGCCCTCAGCCGCATCCCCACCAGGAAGTAGAGGACGAGCGCCACCGCGGACAGTGCCAGCGCGGCGACGGTCAGCGGCGTCGTTGGCGGGAGGGGCGCCATTCCCTCCGGCCTCCAGATGAAGAACAGGAGGAAGCTGACCGCCTGGGCCACCGCCCAGGCCATGAAGAGGGTTCCGAGGATTCGCCAGTGTTGCACGCGAGCCTCCGCGTCGTGCCTCGAGGTTGCAGGGCGGGTGACCCCGCGAGGAGGGCCCCGCTTTCGCGGAAAGCTCTCCACGGCGACGCGAGGCTGCAGCGCTCGGGAGAGCGCCAGGCAGCCCGGCCGCTACTTCCGCAACAACAACCCTTCGCAGAAGAAGGCCAGCGCCGCGGCGGCGATGAGCCACGTCCAGAGCGGAACCTGTGGCCGCTCGCTCCCTGTGGACGCCTGCGTCACCGTCTCCGCCCCGAAGTACGCCTCCAGCGCCTCCGGTGACACGCGCGCGAGGTCGCTCTCACTTCCGTCCAGCACCGCGGCAAAGGTGAGCGCGGAGAGCGTCTCGCCCTTCGCGCTCTTCACCTGCCAGGCACCCGGCACGGGCACCGGCCCCACCCGCACGCTGCCGTCCTCCTGCGCGTGGAAGGGCACGCCCTCCGCCGGCCCCACCACCTCCGCCACCGACTCTCCCTTCGGCGGCGTCAGCACGAGCGAGTCACCCACCTTCACGCGGAGCTCCTCGCGCTCCTCGAGCGCGCCGGCGAGGAACGCGGCCATCCTCTGCATCAGCGGCAGGAAGCTGGTGCGGATGGCCAGGTCGCCCCAGTCGCGGTCCACCGTGCTGGTGAAGAGCGCCACCCGGCCCTTGCCCCGCTGCGCCACCGCCAGTGCCGGCGCGCCATCCTGGAATGCGGCCAGCACCTGGCTTCCTTCCCCCTGCGCCTCGAGCAGGACATAGCGGAAGAAGCGCGCGCTCTGCAGCCCCTCTCCAGCCTGGCCGGTGAAGGGAGAGAACAGCGGGTGTGCCGTGTCCACCTGGGACAGACGCTCCGCGTGGGCATCCGCATCCGGCGCATCCCGCTCCGCCGCCGTGCGCACGTCGCGCAGGGGCCGGGGCAGCAGCGCCCGGAGCCGCTCGTTGTAGGCGGCCACCTCCACGTGGTCGCCCATGGAGAGGAAGAGGCCGCCCCCTGCCTCCACGAAGCGCGAAAGGCGTGTCACGACGTCAGGTTCCGGCGCCGGCACGTTGACGAGGTAGAGGACGTCGTACTTGCTGAAGTCCTCGCGCAGGCCCGCCTCCGCGTCGCGCAGCGTCGTGTGCACCGGCGAGCCGGGCGAGGTGAGGGCGGGCTCGAGGAAGAAGGCCTCGTCGCGGAAGCGCTGTGCCGCGGGCGCGCCGTTGACGAGCAGCACCTTGAGCTCCTCCGGCACGTGCAGCACGAAGGGACGGCGGTTGTCGTCGGCCAGCGCGTCCGGGGCGAGCGCCACCTCTCCCTGCACCGTGCCACCGGCCTCGAAGCGGTGCGTCAGCGCCTTGCGCGCCGTCCCGCCCGCGGGCACCGACACGAAGCCCTTCGCCACGGTGCGGTTGCCCACCACCAGCGCCGCCTCCACGTCCGTGAGCGGCGTGTCGGAGAAGTTGCGCACGGTGAAGGTGAACTGGAATGCGCGCGGGCCCACCTGCGTGGCCGGTTCCACCTGGAGGTCCACGAGCGCGGCGTTGGGCAGCGCCTGTCCGGACGCAACGTCGCGCAGGACCACCTCAGGCTTCACCCTCCCACCCTTGCCGTCCGCCACCGTGGGCGGGGGCACCTCCAGGTGGAAGCCGTGTGCCGCCATGTCCGAGACGAGCACGATTCGCTTGCCCGGGAGCGGGCTGTCCTCCAGCGCCCGGGCCGCGAGCTCGAGACAGCGGTGGAGGTTCGCCGGTCCGAAGGAGGCCTCCTCCGCCTCGTCGACGAGCGCGCGCAGCCGGGCCCGCTCGAAGGACGGTGCCGCGGGCGGCTTCGCATCGGGCCCGCAGAGCAGCACCGTGGCCGGCTCCTCCGCGCTGAGCTCCTTGAGCGCCTCACGCGCCTCGTCACGTGCCCGCGTGTACAGGCTCTTGCCGTCCTGCCACCGCATGGACAGCGAGGCGTCCACCACGATGGCCGTGGCCGCCGGGCCCCGCGCGGAGGCCGCAGCAGCCGCTTCCTTCGCCAGCTGCGGCTTCGCCAGCGCGAGCGGGATGGCGAGCAGGATGAGCGTGCGCAGCGCGTACAGCAGCAGCCGCTTCAGCTTGAGGCGGCTCGCCGTGCGCTTCTGGCTCCTGAGCACGAAGCTGATGGCCGCGAAGGGGTGGGCCTTCGGCCGCCGCCGGTCGAAGAGGTGGACGAGCAGCGGGATGAGCGCGGCCAGACAGCCGAGGAGCGCCAAGGGATTGGCGAACGTCACCGGCGCCTCCCCTGCCGCCGTGCGAGGAAGCGCAGCAGCACCGCGTCGAGCGGCTCGTCACACCGCACGCGCTCGTAGTCCACGTCCGCCTCGGCGCACGCCTGGCGACACTCCTCGAGGAAGCCGTTGAACTCCTCCAGGTAGCTCGCCTTGATCTCTCGCGCGTTCACCTCGATGCGCCGCTCGTCCTCCATGGAGAGGAAGAGGGTGGGGTCGTCGAAGGGGAAGGTGAGCTCGGCCGGGTCCACCACGTGGAAGACCGCCACGTCGTTGCGCCGCTGCCGCAAGGAGAGCACGCGCTTGAGCGCGTCCGCGCGGTCGTCCAGGAGGTCCGTGAAGACGCACACGAGGGAGCGGCGCTGCAGCTTCTCCGCGAGGTGGTCCGCCGCGGTGAAGAGGTCCGTGGTGCCCTCGGGGGAGACGCGCTCGAGCGCGTCCAGCAGCACGTTGAGGTGTCCCGCAGACGCACGTGCCGGGACGTCGTGGGCGCGGCCGCTCGCCACCACCGAGATGCCCGCGGCGTCCTGCTGGCGCACCAGGAGGTAGCTCAGCGCGCCCGCGAGCGTGGTGGCCACCTCCAGCTTGGAGAGCGCCCCGGAGCGGTAGCCCATGGACGCGGAGGCATCCACCACCATCACCGCGCGCAGGTTCGTCTCGTGCTCGAAGCGCTTGACGTAGTAGCGGTCGAACTTCCCGTAGGCCTTCCAGTCCAGGTGCCGCAGCTCGTCGCCGGGGGCGTACTCCTTGTGCTCGGCGAACTCCACGGACTGGCCCTGGTGCGGGCTCTTGTGCAGGCCGGAGAGCACGCCCTCCATGACCGCGCGCGCCCTCAGCTTCACGCCCGTGAGGCGCGCGAGGGTGGTGGCGTCGAGAAGCTGCATCCCTCAGGGCTCCCCTCTCTCTTCGCTAGCCCTTCACCGTCGCCAGGAGCTGGTCCACCAGCTTCACGCTGGTGACGCCCTCGGACTCGGCGGTGAAGCTGGGAAGCACACGGTGGCGCAGCACAGGACGCGCCAGCGCCTTGATGTCCTCCACCGAGGCCACGAAGCGCCCCGAGAGGATGGCGCGCGCCTTGGCCCCGAGCACCAGGTACTGGCTCGCGCGAGGGCCCGCGCCCCACGCCACGTGCCGCTGGACGAACTCCGGAACCCCCGCCTCCTTCGGGCGGCTGTTGCGCACGAGCTCCACTGCGTAGCGCACCACGTGGTCCGGCACGGGCACGCGGCGCACGAGCTCCTGAAGCGCCACGATGCGCTCGGCCGACAGCACGCGCTCGAGAGGCGGCAGCTTCCCCGCGGTGGTCTGCCGGACGATCTGCACCTCCTCTTCCGCGGACGGGTAGCCCACGTCCACGAGGAACATGAAGCGGTCCAGCTGGGCCTCGGGCAGCGGGTAGGTGCCGTGGAACTCGATCGGATTCTGCGTGGCGATCACGAGGA
>JAKEEX010000838.1 GCA_022616315.1 Myxococcaceae bacterium | reverse complement strand
GCCGAGCTGTGGGCGGAAGTGGAGGCCGTGCGCCGCAAGCTCGATGGCCCGCGCATCCACACCCTTCTCCTCGACAGCGACTTCAACGCCAGCATCGTGCAGCTGCCGCGCTTCGGACTCCTTGGGCCGACGAAGAACTACCTCGTGCTCGGCCTCCCGCTGATGCAGGCGCTCTCCCGCGAGCAATTCCGCGCGGTGCTCGCCCACGAGTTCGGCCACCTCTCGGGTGCGCACGGCAAGCTGAGCGCCTGGGTGTACCGGGTGCGCCGGACGTGGGGCCAGGTCCACGAGGCGCTCGAGCAGCGCGAGGGCTGGGGCGTGGCGCTCTTCACCCGCTTCTTCCGCTGGTACGCCCCGTTCTACGCCGCCTATTCCTTCGTCCTGGCGCGCTCCAACGAGTACGAGGCGGACCGTGCCTCCGCGGACGTGGTGGGCCGTGGCACGGCCGCCGACGCGCTGGTGGCCGTGTGGGTGCGGGGCGCGCTCCTGGACGAGCGCTTCTGGCCCTCGGTGCGTGCGCGCGCGGCGAAGGAGGCGGAGCCGGCGCGGCCATTCGCGGAGATGCCGGCAGCACTGCAGGGCGGGCTCGAGCCGGTGCTCGCGATGCGCTGGCTCACCTCGAGCCTCGAGCGGCAGACCGACACCACCGACACCCACCCATCCCTGAGGGACCGCCTCGCGGCTCTCGGAGAGCCTGCGCGCCTTCCAGGCCCGCTGGCGCAGAGTGCGGCGGAAGCGCTCCTCGGCCCTGCTCTGCCCACGCTCATCGCTTCGCTGGACGGGGAGTGGAAGGACGCCGTGGTGATGCGCTGGCGTGAGGAGCACGCGGCTGCCCAGGAGAAGCAGCGCCGACTGGAGGAGCTCGAGTCGGTCGCCCGGGGCGCGGAGCTCTCCGAGGAGCAGGAATGGGAGCGCGCGGACCTCACGGAGGATGTGCACGGCGCGGATGCCGCCATCCCTCTGCTTCGCGAGCTGCTCGTGCGCTCCCCTGCGCATGCGAGCGCAAACTTCACCCTGGGGCGCCTGCTGCTCGCGCGCGAGGAGGCTTCGGGCCTCGAGCACCTCGAGGCAGCGATGAAGCGCAGCGTCGAGGCCGTGGTCCCCGCGAGCCGCATCGCCGCCGCGTTCTTCGCGCGGCAGGGTCGCGCCGAGGAGGCACGCACCTGGTTCGAGCGCGGTGAGGCCTGGGCACGCAAGCTGGAGGAGTCCAAAGAGGAGCGCGATTCACTCCGCCAGAGCGACAGCTTCGCTCCGCACGGCGTGGCGGAGGAGGCGCTTCAGGCGCTCGCAGCACAGCTCCACGGCCACGCGCGCGTGCAGGAGGCCTGGCTGGTGCGCAAGGTGGTGGCCCACTTCCCCGAGAAGCCACTGTTCGTGCTGGGACTGCACCTGGGCAAGGAACCTGCGCAGGGAGCCGACAGTCAGCTCGTCTCCGAGCTCTCCGGTGCGCTCCATCTGCCGGGCGAGGCGTTCGTCGTGTCCCTCGGCAAGAAGAACGCGAAGCTCGCCGAGAGCGTGAAGGGCACGGCGGGTACACCCTTCTACGTGCGGTCGCGCTGGACGGAGCGAGCGTCCAATACGGCGGCCTGAACGGGCCCCACCTTCTCCCCTCTCCCCCTGAGAGAGGGACAGGGTGAGGGGGTTGTGCAACGACGCACCACCATCGGGCACCGGTAACGCCGCAGTAACACCTGAAGAACAGCCTCCGGAAATCCTCTCCCACCTCCGGGACATTCAGCCCGGACGGCGCAACAGATAGGGAGGAGAGCGATGTCTCACGTCGGCAATCGGTGTGTGAACGCGGTCCTTGGCCCGCTGGTGCTTCTCGCAACGGTACTCGTCGCACCGGCTCCGGCCCACGCGGCGACGCGGTATCCGGTCCTGCTGGTGGCCGGCCTGTACTCACCAGCGTCCCACCTGAACACCCTGAAGAACCGGCTCCAGGCAGATGGTTTCACCGTCTACACGATGGAGCTACCCACGCTCGGAACGCAGGACATCGCGCTCTCGGCGCAAGCGGTCGGAGACAAGGTCAACTTCGTCCGGGCCCAGACCGGAGCGGCGTGGGTGGACATCGTCGGTCACTCCGAGGGAGGGCTGGCCTCGCGCTACTACCTCAAGTTCCTCGGGGGCACGACGAAGGTCGCACGGTACGTGAGCCTCGGTACTCCGCAATACGGCTCGTACCTCAACAACATCTACTACCCCAGCTGCTCGCTCGTCGTTGCGTGCGCGCAGATGGCGGTGGGCTCGGCGTTCCTCACCACGCTCAACTCCGGCGACGACACCCCGGGAAGCGTGAAGTACAC
Source organism: Myxococcaceae bacterium (assembly GCA_022616315.1). GTDB lineage: Bacteria > Myxococcota > Myxococcia > Myxococcales > Myxococcaceae > JAKEEX01. The sequence continues at coordinate 7,258 of JAKEEX010000838.1, read as the reverse complement.
CGCCTTCGCGAGCACCCAGGACGAGCTGGTCGACCCCGACGCACACTCCTTCCTCGCGGATGGCGCAACCAACGTCTACGTCCAGAGCCTCTGCCCGCTGCGGTACGTCTACCACTTGGACTTCCTCTACGACGGCGCGGTCTACGGCATGGTCCGCAGCGCGCTCCAGGAGCAGCCCATCTCGACGAACTGCTACGCGCTCTGATCGCCTCGCTCAGTCCGGCGCACTGTGCCGACGGTCCCCTCTCCCTCTGGGAGAGGGAAAAAGGGTGAGGGGGCTGGAGTGAAGCCCGAGCTCCGCTGCGACCGGCCGCTCACCACGAGTCCGTGATGTCGCTGAGATCGCCGTGAAGCTACCCTTTCAAGCGCGTGAGCTCGGACACGGAGCGGAAGGCAGAGGAGGAGCGCGTGCGCGCGCTGTTCGACGGGGTAGCGGGCCTGTACGAGGCGCTCTACCCCTCCCTCCACTTGTACGCGTCGAGGGTGGAGCGGTTCCTCGAGCAAGTCGTGCGCCCGGGCTCGCGCGTGCTGGACGTGGGTTGCGGGGGAGGCCAGCTCACGCGTGGTCTTCCGGAATCGGCGCACGTCGTGGGGATGGACATCTCGGAGGAGATGCTCGCGGTAGCGCGCGCTTCCCGCCCGTCAGGTGAGTATCTCGTCCAAAGCTACGCCGAGCCGATTCCCTCTTCACTCGGCCGCTTCGATGTGGTGCTTGCTGCCGGCTGCCTCGACTACTGCGACGACCTCACGCGCGCCATCGGCCATCTGGGTGCGGCAATGAATCATGGCGGCCGCATGCTCTTCTCCGTCCTGGAGCGGAGCGCGGAACTCCCGGGCCATGAAGCGCGAACACGCACGCTCCAGACGACCGCGCCACCGGTGACGCTGTACTTCTGGTCCGGGCGCGAGTGCGAGGAGGCGCTCGTGAGCGCTGGGCTCGAGGTGGTGGAGCGCACCCATGCGCCTGCGTTCGAGGTGCAGACCGAGACCCTGCTGCTGCACTACGGATGGTGGGACGTCCGGCGGCGCAGGTAGCTCAGCAGGCTCACCATTTCCAGCTGCAGAGGGTCAGCGAGTCGTCAGTGCACATTCGAGGAGTTGCTGCGGCGACTCAGCGTCCAACACCTGCGTCGAGACAACATGCACTTCGGCCTCTTCATCCTTGGGTTCTGCGTCTTGCTCTTCAGTAAACCTCAACACCCTGGAGAGAGAGCCTGAGCACGGCAGCGAGGAGGGTCTCTGTATCGCGCAGGATGTCATCGCGATACGCGTCCAGCTTTCTCAACTGTGAGTGCAGGGCCGCAGGCTCCCATAGGTGGTAGCGGCTTGGGTCCGGCACCCCATCCAGCTCGCTGTCATATGCGACGAAAGCGAGCGGAATGAACTCCTCGCCGCCGCTCTCGTGCCGGAGCTGCGCAAGTCGCGTACAACCGGAGACGAGGTCCAACGTCCCAGCCAGCATTGCGGCGCAAGTTGTTCGTACTTCCGCCACGAGCTGCCGGTGGCGCACAGCTGGCTGGAGCTGCTCGTCCATTGCCGCAGCCTATCACCCCAACTGGTGACCTTCGACACGGGCCTGACCGTGAGCCTGGCAGGCTCCCCATTCTTTCACGACCATTTCAGGCCAGCAGGCCACGCAGATGGCCGGTCTCGTTGAGTGAGATGACCGTGCGTCTGCCACTCCGCGAGGCCGTCAGCCGCGTGAGGCTTGCGTAGGCTGGGGCGAACCATATCGGGGTGGGGATTCCGAGGACGTGCCCGACGTAGGCGTTGATGACCCCCGCGTGCGTCGCGACGACCACTGTCTGGCGAACGTGGGCCGCGATGATGCGCTCCATTCCAGCCACCACGCGGCGGCGGAACTCGGCCGGGTCTGCGCCGAAGAGCTCGCCGCGCACCAGGGCGTGCCAGCGCGGGTCGCCGCGGCGCCGTAGCTCCTCGACAGGCACATAATCCTCCGTGCTCTCCAAGTCGAATTCCGAGAGGTCTCGTTCGATGCGGAGCTCGAGTCCCTTGGCTTCAGCGAGCGGATCGGCGGTCCGACGCGCACGCTGCGCAGGGCTTGCGTAGAGGGCGTGGAGCTCCTCTGCCGCGAGCCAGGCAGCGGCCGCAGTGGCTTGTTCCTGTCCTCGCGTGCAGAGCTCTGGATCGAGGCCGCTGACAGGTTCGGCGTGACGGAGCAGGATCAATCTCATGGGTTCACAGCAGTGCTCGGATGCACAACCCCTTACCCTGTCCCTCTCCCACAGGGAGAGGGGAAGGTGGTGGGAGAGGGGTTGGTTGGCCGTGTTCGAAAGTGGTGAGCACCGCAATCAATCGGCGCTCCCGCCACCTACTGCAGCCAGGTAGGGCTTGAGCTCGCGGCGGGCGAGCGCCATGCGGTGCACCTCGTCCGGGCCGTCTGCGAAGCGGAGCATGCGCGCCTGGGACCACAGCACGGAGAGCGGAAGGTCCTGCGAGATTCCGCCAGCACCGTGGGCCTGGATGGCCTTGTCGATGACCCACTCCGCCATCGCCGGCACCGCGACCTTGATGGCGGAGATTTCGACGCGCGCGTTCTTCACCCCCACCGTGTCGATGAGCCACGCCGTCTTCAGGACGAGCAGCCGCGCCTGCTCGATGCGCACACGCGCCTCGGCAATCCACTCCTGGATGACGCCCTGCTCGGCCAGGGGCTTGCCGAAGGCCACCCGCGAGACGACGCGGCGGCACATGAGCTCATAGGCGCGCTCGGCCATACCGATGAGTCGCATGCAGTGGTGGATGCGCCCGGGTCCCAGCCTCGCCTGCGCGAGCGCGAAGCCGGAGCCCTCGGTTCCCAGCAGGTTCTCCTTGGGCACCCGCACACCTTCGAAGTCGATTTCCGCGTGCCCGCCGTGTGGCCCCTCGACGAAGCCGAAGACCTTCAGGCTGCGCCGCAGCTGCACTCCAGGAGCGTCCTTCGGCACGAGGATGATGCTGTGCCGGTGGTGCGGTTCAGCATCGGGATTGGTCACCCCCATCACGAGGAGCAGCTTGCAGCGCGGGCTCATTGCGCCGGTGGACCACCACTTCCGGCCGGTGATGACGTAGTCGTCATCTTTGCGCTCGATACGGGCGGCAATGTTCGTCGCGTCCGAGGATGCGACTTCGGGCTCTGTCATGCAGTACGCCGAGCGGATGGCACCGTCGAGCAGCGGCGCGAGCCAGCGATCGCGCTGCGCGTCTGTACCAGCCATCGCCAGCAGCTCCATGTTCCCCGTGTCGGGCGCAGCGCAGTTCAGCGCCTCGGGCGCGAGCATCGGGCTCCGGCCGGTGATCTCCGCGAGCGGGGCGTACTGGATGTTCGTCAGCCCGGCCCCGTGTGGAGACGCCGGAAGGAACAGATTCCACAGCCCGCGACGCCGCGCCTCGGCCTTGAGCGCGTCCACCACTGGCGGCCGGTCCCACGGGTCCTCGAGCGCGGCGGCCTGCCCCTCGAAGACCGGTTCGGCCGGGTACACGTGGGTCTGCATGAAGTCGAGCAGCTGCTTCCGCAGCTCCTCCGTCCTGACATCCCAGGCGAAGTCCATCGGTGTCTCCTCGAGGTGAGAATCATCAACGGGGCAGCGCCGCGAGGCCCCGGGCAACCAGCTCCGGCACGAGCGCGCCGAGCTTCTCGAAGCCCGGACCGACCGTGCGGCCCTGCAGGTAGCGACAGTGGATGCCCTCGAGGACGACGGCCGTCTTGTAGAACGCAAAGGCGACGTACCAGTCGAGGCGCCCGAGCGTCAGACCGGTCTGCGCGGCGTAGCGCTCGGCAAGCTCGGACCGGCCCGGGAAGCCAGGGTAGCGGGACGGCGAGGCGAGGACCGGGTTGTCCAGGCCCTCCCATCCGTCGTTGTACATGCAGAACATGCCGAAGTCCGCGAGCGGGTCCCCCAGCGTCGCCATCTCCCAGTCGAGCACCGCGCGGACATCCTCCGACACCTCTGCGGACACGATTGCATTGTCGAGCCGGTAGTCCCCGTGCACCACCGCGCCGCGCTGGGTGACCGGGAGCGACGCAGCGAGACGGTCCGCCAGCGCGTGGATTCCCGAAACCTCGCGTGTGTGAGAGGCAGCGAGCTGCTTGGCCCAGCGTCGAAGCTGACGCTCCAGGTACCCGTCCGGTTTCCCGAAATCCGCGAGGCCGACCGCTCCGGGCTCCACCGAGTGCAGTGCAGCAAGGATGTCGAGGAGGCGGTAACCGAGCTGCCGTGTCTGCGCCTCCGTGAGCGCCGCGAGGCCCGCGTGGTCGCGCAGGACCGTCCCTTCGACCCTCTCCATCACGTAGAAAGGTGCTCCGAGGACCTCGGTGTCTGCGCAGAAGGCGAGCACCCGTGGCACTGGAACTGCCGTCCCCTGGAGTGCGCGGAGCACGCGGACCTCGCGCCCCATGTCATGCGCAGTCTCGAGCGCATGTCCGAGCGGAGGACGGCGCAGCACCCAGTCCTGGTGCCCATCGGAAAGGACGTACGTCAGGTTGGAGCGTCCGCCGGAGATGAGCTCGGCTCGCAGAGGCCCTGTCCGTGTCCCTGGTAGAAGGGCGCCGTCGAGGTAACTGTGCAGCGCGGGCAGGTCGAGACCGGGGACGTCGTTCAGCTCGTTCTTCCGGTCCATGAGCGTCAGAACCACTCCGGCTTCATCTTCGCGTAGCTGTCCTCGCTGCTGCGGCAGAGCGCCACGAGCGCCGGGACACGCGACAGCTCCGTGTGCACCCAGTACTGCGCGGCGCACAGCTTGCCCTCGTAGAAGCCCGTGTCGGCGTCGCCTCGGGCGAGCGCGTCCCTGGCAGCACAGGCCTGCGCGAGCCACTGCCACCCCACCGCCACCAGCGAGAAGAGCTCGAGGTAGTGCGCGCTGTGACGCAGCACCCCGTCTGCGTCTCCCTCCATGAGCTTCATGCCGAGCTCGTGCGTCAGCGCAACCACCTCATCCACGGAGCGCTGGAGCGCGTCGCACCAGGCTGCCTCCACACCGGCCCTGCGGGCCCGTGCCAGCGTGCGCCCAACCTCCTCCTGGAACACGCGCAGCGCAGCGCCGCTCCCGGCCATCACCTTGCGCCCGAGCAGGTCTAGTGACTGGATGCCGCTGGTCCCCTCGTGGATGCTGTTGAGCTTCTGGTCGCGCAGCCACGCCTCCACGGGGTACTCGGAGGAGTAGCCGTAGCCTCCGTGCACCTGCACGGCGAGCGCATTGGCCTCGAAGCCCTTCTCCGCGGGGAACGTCTTGGCCACCGGTGTCAGCAGCTCCAGCAGCAGGGCTGCGCGCTCGCGGTCCGCGGGCGTGTCACCGTGTGTGGCCAGGTCCGCCAGGCGGCTCGTCGCTACCAGAAGAGAGAGGCCTCCCTCCACGATGGCCTTCTGCCGCAGCAGCATCCGCCGCACGTCCGCGTGCTGGAGGAGGGGGACCTGGGGCGCGGTGGCGTCGCGCTCGGTGAGCGTGCGTCCCTGCGTCCGCTCCTGCGCGTACGCGAGCGCCTCGTGGTACGCGACGGACGCGGTGGCCACTCCGTTGAGTCCCACCATGATGCGGGCCTCGTTCATCATCTGGAACATCAGCGAGAGGCCGCGGTGCGGTGGGCCCACGAGCCAACCCCTGCAGTCCCCGCGCTCGCCGTAGGAGAGGACGAGGCTCGGCAATCCGCGATAGCCAATCTTGTGGATGGCGCCCGCCACCTGGACGTCGTTGTCCACGAGCCGCCCTTCCTCGGGCCGCAGCCGCGGCACGGCGAAGAGTGACAGGCCGCGTGTCCCCGCGGGCGCACCCTCGATGCGCGCCAGCGTCATGTGCACCACGTTCTCCGCGAAGTCGTTGTCCCCGCCGCTGATGAAGATCTTCGTCCCCGACAGGCGCCAGGTGCCATCCGCCGCAGCCGAGGCCCGCGTCTGCACATCCGCGAGGCTGCTGCCCGCCTGCGGCTCGGTGAGCGCCATCGTTCCGGTCCACTCGCCCCGGTACATGCGCGCCATGAACGTGTCCTTCAGCTCCGGCGAGCCGAACGCCTCCAGCAGGTGTGCCGCGCCGCTCGTGAGCCCCAGCCAGCCGTAGGCGCTCAGGTTCGCCGCCATCAGGTAGGCCGACGCGAGCGAGAAGACCGTGAGCGGCAGCTGCTGGCCTCCGACCTCGCGGGCACGCGTGGCATTGAGGAGTCCCAGCTCCACCAGCTGCGGATAGAGGCTCCGCATCGCGGGGTGCACCCGGATGCGGCCCTCGCGGAAGGACGGGGGCTCGGCGTCCATCGCGCGGTACGTCGGGAAGAGGGCCTCGCGCGCGAGTCGTCGGACGCTCGTCAGGAAGAGGTCGAACGTCTCGCGCGAGTGCTCGGCGAAGGCCGGCAGCTCCAGCAGGCCCGGTGCGTCGTGCACCTCGTAGAGCAGGAAGGCAACGTCACGGTCGGAGAGGAGGGGGTTGGTGGATGCGCGCACGGCTCTCATCCTACCGCCAACGCCTCCCTGGCCTCGCCGACGGGCCGGCCCTGGAAGCGCGCAGCCAGGAACAGCGCGGGAATCGACAGCAGCCCCACGCTCTGCGTGACGAGGATGGCGCGTGTCACCGGCTCCGCGTGCCCGGCAGCCGTGAAGACATCCGCGAGCCAGCCCACCGTGGCGTTGCCTCCACCCGCGCCCACCAGGGCGCCGAACAGCAGGAACATCGCCACCGCGGAAGACCGGTGCTGCGCGGGCACCAGCTCCTGCACCACCGTCGCGGAGGGGCCGTAGAGCAGGAGCCCGAGAACCGCAACGCCGAACGCCAGGACGAGGAACATCGGCGAATGGCCCGGCACGAGCCGGTAGGCGAGCGCCATCGGCACACTGAGCAGGAACGCCCAGGCCAGGAACTTCAGCCGGCCAGCGGCGTAGCGCCGATGCGCCCAGTCGGCTCCGGTTCCACCGAGCACGGCGCCCACCACACCGCCCACGAGGAAGACGAGCCCGTTCAGCCGCTGTGCCTCACCGAGCGTGAAGCCCCGCTCCCTCACCCACCACACCAGGTCGAGCACGGCGGCGCCCTGGGCGAAGACCATGGCCGTCACCCCGAAGATCGTGAGCGCAAAGGCGGTGTTCGTGCGCAGCTCGTGGGCCATGGCCCGGAAGCTCTCCGCGAAAGACCCTCCGCGCTGCTGGACGGCAGAAGGGGTCACCGCGGCGCTGCTTCGCGCACTGCGGGCCGGGTCGCGCATCAGCCACACCACCAGGAGCGCCGCCGCGATGCCCAGCGCGCCCAGCAGCATGAAGCTGCCACGCCAGCCCAGCAG
>JAKEEX010000837.1 GCA_022616315.1 Myxococcaceae bacterium | reverse complement strand
GACCCGGCTGGGGGACTCCCTCCGCGACGTCGCCCAGCGCGCATCCGAGGTGCGCGCAGCACGCGAGGAGGCGGAGCGCCTCGCCCATGAGCACCAGGCCCGGCAACGGGAGGTGGAGCGCGAGCTCGTCGCACGGGGGGACGCTGCGGCGCTCGCCGCGGAACGGATGAAGGCCCTCCTGGCCACGGACGTCCCCACCGAGGGCGCCTCTCCCGGGGACGCGGAGAAGCTCCGGTCCGAGGCAGAGCGACTCGTGAAGACGCTCGGAGAGCACCGCGAGGGCGCCTCCCGCGAGGCGGAAGCGAGGGACGTCGCGGAGAGGGCCGCAGCCACCGCGGCTGAGCGCCTCCGCGTCCTCGTGTCCCAGCTGCCCACGGACGAGTCGGCGTAGCAACGCCCATGACTCACACGAGTGCTGGGCGTCCGCCTGCTCGGCATCGGCACTGCGCCGACCTCCGTGACGAGCTCAGCGTCCAGTCGAGGATTGGCCACCTTCAGCTGACCCAGGAGCGCTGCGCCGCTTCGCTTGCCTCAGTGGACCGACAGACGCAGACTCATGAAATGGCCCTGCCCGTACTCGATTACTCGGAGCTGAGTCCAGAAGAGCGCCTACAGCTGGTCGAAGACATCTGGGACAGCCTTGCGCTAGGGGCGCCTGATGCCGTCCCTGTCCCCGAGTCACATACCCAGGAGCTGACCCGGCGCCTGGCTGCCTACCGGCAGGACGGAGCACCAGGTCGCCCGTGGCGCGAAGTACTCGATGAAATCGACGAGGAGCTGACCGGACGCCGCGGATGACGCGCGCCTTTGCGATTCGCAACGAGGCCCAGGCAGACATCCGGGAGGCGGCACAGTGGTACGAAGCCCAGCGTGCGGGGCTCGGGACCGAGTTCACCCGCGCGGTTCGCGCGCTTCTCGCCTCGGTAGAACGGGAGCCGGCGCGATTCCCTGTTGTGCATGCGGAAGTGCGTCGCGCCCTCTTGCGGCGCTTCCCATACGCTCTCTATTTCATCGTCGAAGGTGAGCAGACCGTGCTCCTCGCTTGTCTTCACGTGCGGCGTTCGCCGGCCGTGTGGCAATCGCGTCGGTGAGGCACCGCACGTCACCCATCACATGCCGCTCACTCCTCCCGCACGGGCACCGGCACCGGCGACACCTGCGTGACGACTGGCCCGCGGAAGCGTCCACGCATGCCGAGCCCCCAGTACGCGGCGAGCGCCACCGCGACGCCGGCGAACGTGTAGCCCGCGAGCTGGTTCGGCGGCAGGACCAGGAGCACCGTCCCCGCCGCAATCCAGAGGAGCGCGAGGACGTTGACGGGCGTGGACCACCGCCCGAGGTCCCACGGGCCCCGGTGGCTCCAGCGTCCGCTCCGACGAGCGACGAGCCCCACCGCGATGGGCAGCGCATACGAGGCGCAGATGGCCACCGTGCTGAGCGCGACCATCGCCGCGTACGCCCCGCTCCACAGCGCCACCCCGAAGGCGCCCAGCACGGACACCCACACCGCGACGTGGGGGCTCTTGAAGCGCGGCGACACCCGCGCCAGCTGTGAGGACGCCGGCATTCCCCCGTCTCGGGCGAACGCGAAGAGCATGCGCGAGTTGGAGGTGACCGACGCGAGCCCGCAGAACCACATGGCCCCCATGGTCAGCCACACGAGCGCCGAGCCGAGCACGGGACCGAGCGCCGCCGTGAGGACGAAGATGAAGGGGTTGTCCGCCGCCATGACCGCGGGGAGGTCCCGGATGGCGAGCGTCACGGCACCGAGCAGCGCGTACCCTGCAACCGCGGACACCGCCACGCCCATGAAGATGCCGCGGGGCGCGTTGCGTGAAGGGTCCAGCGTCTCCTCCGTGACGTGCGCGCTGGCGTCGTAGCCGGTGAACGTCCACTGTGCCTGGAGCAGCCCCAGGAGGAAGCCGAAGACGTACGGCCGGGGCTCCGAAGTGGCGCCCGTGAAGAGGAAGGACACATCCTGCCTCGGCGCGAGCAGCAGGAGCGCGCCCACGAGCAGCAGCACGCCGGCCACGTGGTACCAGGCGGAGACCGTGCTCAACAGCCCCACCGCACGCACGCCCACGTGGTTGAGGAGCGCGTGGCTCGCGAGCAGGAGTGCGTAGACGCCCAGCACCGTTCCGCGTCCGGGCGGCAGCCCCAGCATGGGCACCAGGAACTCGGCGAGGCCGTAGTCGATGCCCGCGGTGATGGCCACCTGGCCGAGCAGGTTCGCCCAGGCGGTGAAGAAGCCGACCCGCGGACCTCCGAG
>JAKEEX010000836.1 GCA_022616315.1 Myxococcaceae bacterium | reverse complement strand
AGGTCTGTCGACATGCGATGACACCCTTCAGTTGGACCGTCGAAGAACCGGAATCGGTCAAGACGTGCTTTATAGGCCCCCCCGATGGAGTCGTCGTGCGTCCGATGCTCGATTCCTCGCCGGTCGAAGTGGTGGATGAGGCGCGACACTCCGTCGTACCCGAATGTCTCGAACACGCCCATCGGCGGCTGGCGCAAGGCGAGTTGGTTCAGTGGGTCGAGCGTCTCGTTCGTAGTTGGCGAGACGGGTGACTCGAGTCAGGCGATTCCGTCACTCGTGCGGACCAGGTGAACTCCGCTGCGCGCGAAGTCCTTCATCGCTGCGTCCGCGACGCGCGGGAAGTCCAGGGACGGTGGGAGTGGATCCAGCGGCGGCGGGGGCACCGGGCTCATCGCGTCCTCCAGGAGGTAGACGCGCCGAGCCAGGTTCAGGTCCGTGCCGCGCAGGCGCTCCAGCATGTCCCTCACGGAGAAGAGCACGCAGTGGCTCTTGGCCTGGCCAAAGACGTAGACACGGTCGTACTGGAGCAGTGACTCGAAGAGCAGCTCGTTGAACGCGCCCACCTTCCGCCCCGCCACCTCCGTCACCTCCGGAGCGAACACCGAGTAGTTCTCCGTCAGCGGGTGCTGCCCCTTCGCCTCGAAGTGCGTGGGCATGTTCCGCGCATGCGCGTGGAAGAGCGCGGCCTCCATCATCGCGGGCATCAGCGCGTGGGACACGCCGCCATGCAGCGCGTGGTACGGCCACACCGTGAGCGTGTAGCGCCCTTTGCGCTCGAGCTCCTCCACGTACGCGAAGCTCGCGTCCGGCTCACGCGTGGCACGCCACCGACCCTCCTTCACGTCAGCGGAGGTGATGACGGTCATCGGTGGCGCGTTGCGTCCCTCCGCGTCCACCCACCAGGAAGGGTGGAAGATCTGGAACGCGTAGTGCGTGTCGAGCGTGAAGACGAGCCCCGTCACGCGGTCCAGGTGGCGGTACAGCCACTCGATGGCCCTCCGGGTGTCGTCCACCGCCCCGGGGACGTAGAGGCTCGCCCCCGGCATGCAGAACGTCACCTGCACGTCCACGCCGAAGACGCAGATGCGCTCGCGGTCCTCCTCCGCAGGCCGCACGCCCTGCCGACGCGCGTACGCTCTCGCCGCCTCCGCGACCGCGCCAGCCCGCTCCAGGTACAGGGTCCCCACGGCTGCGGGGTCGTAGAAGTCGGGCAGGGGCAGGGCCATGGTGCGTATCCAGTCCTCGTCAGCCACAGACGATGGAGCTCGGCTGCACAACCCCCTCACCCTGTCCCCCTCCCAGAAGGAGAGGGGATTGGCATGGAGCTCCGCCTCAAGAATGGTGATGCCTGCACGCGCCCTGCGACGCGGCTGCACCTTCCTCACTCGCGCGGAGTGACTCCGGCCGAGCTAGCGCTTGCGCGCCACCCGTGCCGCCTT
>JAKEEX010000835.1 GCA_022616315.1 Myxococcaceae bacterium | reverse complement strand
GTAACCGTTCACGGGGATCGGGCGAGCTCGGGCTTGGCTGCCACGAAGTGTCCTGCGCGTAGGAGGGAGGGGGCGGGCTGACCTTGCGAGGCAGCCTCGCACGCCCTCGTGACGAACTCCACGGCGTTGCGGCCCTTCTGCCGCAGCGTCGCAGCGACCGTGAGCATCCGCTCCACGAAGCGGCTCCCTTTCGAGCTGTGCGTCCCGAAGCTCCCCTTGCGCCACAGGACCGCGGAGCGCAGGGCGCGTTCGGCGGCGTTGTTGGTCGGCTCCACCCCCTCGACATTGACGAACGTCCAAAGCGAGGAAGCCAACTTCAGGATCTCGCGACAGCGCCCCGCTGTGGCCTTGCGCTCGCAGGCGGCGCCCTCCCGCAGGAGCACTTCCACCCGTTCCCGAACCGGAGCCATCCGGCGACGGAAAGCCCGGCGGCTCAAGCTCCCCTCCTTCACCTGCTCCCACCAGGCGAACATCGCGCCGGCTTGCACCAGCAGTTCCGTCCCGATCCGAGCCGTTTCGCCCCGATCTTCGTAGAAGGCCTCGAAGTGCCGGAGCAAATGCGCCCAGCAGAGCTGACGTCGCTTCCAGCCGTTGTAGGCGACCCAGCGATCGGTCCCCAGGTGCCCCGCGAACTTTCCGAGCAAGGTCCGCGCAGCCTCCGCCCCGCGGCTGGGGTGGATCAGGAAGACGCTCGCCCCCTTCGCCACCGCGGTCCACAACCAGGCCTTCCTCCGCGCCTCGCGCCACCCCGTCTCATCGGCGTTGGCGACCCGCGCGCGCTGCACGTGAACCCGCGCCCGCTCCACCGGAACGGCCAGCGCCGCGCTGGCCGCCCTCTCGCACGCGCTCACCGATCCCGTCGAGAGCTCCACTCCGAACAAGTCCCGCATCAGCCCCTGGGTGATGCGCTTGCTGAGGTGGTACAGCCCCGTGCAGGAGGCCACCGTCGCCTGCAGGCGGGGCCCGAAGGCGGACTTGGGAACCCCCTCCGGCAACTCGGCGCTCGTCTGCTCCCCGCAGGAGCACGAGAGCGTGTGAAGCTGATACTCAATCACCCACGGCCGCACGAGCACCAACTCCCAGACCTGGTGGCGACGAGGGGCCGGATCCTTGCCCGAGAGAGCTCGACCGCAACGGCGGCAGCGGCACGGCTTCACCGCAACGACCCTGTTGACCTCCTCCTCCGAGAGAAGCTCCCGCTCGTGCCCTTCGTGCCCAGGCTGCCCCCCAGGACGGCGCTCGGAGGGGGGCTTCTTGGGGATCCGGGCGACGTCGGGGGGGTCGCTCGAGGGAGGACGGGAAGAGTTCTGCGAGTTCTGGCGGAGCCGGGCTTCCAACGCCGCCACCCGCTCCCTCAACCGGACAACCTCGCGGCCCAACTCCCACAACACCTCGATGAGCCGGAGGGCCTCCTCGAGGGTGCGGGGACGGGGCGCAGGCTGCGTGAAGTCGAGCGGCACGCCGCTCCCTTCTCCGTCCCGGCCCCCGTCGTCAAGGGGGTACCCGACGCCGCGTGGGAACTTCGCGCCGTGCCCCGCCTTGCGAATCCGCTCGATTCCCCGCCGGTCACGCCTCCACCCCCTGAACGGTTACCTCTCCGCAACGGGTGGGATTGTAGACAGGAGGCTTCGACTCCGCCTCCTATCCGCATAATCCCTCCTTTCTTTACCCCCCCACCCCCCTCCCGATGCAGGTCCTCTTCGTCGCCGACCGATCCCAGGGGGCCGCGGGAAAGGAGCAGGAGGCGGCTCGGTCCTGGCTCGCGGCGACGGGGCTGGCGGCGGGTGAGGTCCCGCCCGAGGGCCTGGACGCGCTGCCGGCCGACCTCCGGCTGGTCTGGTGGCACGGAGCCTCGAGGCCCGGAGTGCC
>JAKEEX010000132.1 GCA_022616315.1 Myxococcaceae bacterium | reverse complement strand
TCTAGAGGACGCTTCGCCCGCGACACGCCGCAAACCCGGCAGTCACAGCGTCGTGTCCGCGAATTTGACGCAACTGGTCAAGCCCATGGAGCGCGGGCTAGGGTCCCCTGCACTGCATGACGCTCCCCATCCGTCCTCTCCAGAAGGTCCTGTGCGCCAACCGCGGTGAGATTGCCATCCGCGTCTTCCGCGCGTGTAACGAGCTCGGCATCCGCACCGTCGCCATCTACAGCGACGAGGACCGCACGCAGGAGCACCGGCACAAGGCGGACGAGGCCTATCTGGTGGGCCGCGGCAAGCGCCCGGTGGAGGCCTACCTCGGCGTCGACGAGATCCTGGACGTCGCCGAGCGCGCCGGCGTGGACGCCATCCACCCGGGCTACGGCTTCCTCTCGGAGAACGCGGACTTCGCCGCGGCGTGCGCACGTCGGGGCATCCGCTTCATCGGACCCCGGCCCGAGGTGGTGCGCGCCATGGGCGACAAGGTGGAGGCCAAGCGTCTCGCCCAGGCCGCGGGCGTTCCGGTGGTCCCCGGCGTCACGCTCTCCGGCGGTGAGGCGGAGGTGCTCGCGCAGGCGCAGGCCTTCTTCGCGCAGCACGGTGGCCCGGTGCTCGTGAAGGCGGCGCACGGCGGAGGCGGCCGCGGCATGCGTGTGGTGCGCGAGGCGCAGGAGCTCCCCTCAGCGCTCACCTCCGCGCGCAGCGAGGCCAGGAGCGCGTTCGGCTCGGACGCGGTGTTCCTCGAGCGCTTCCTCGAGCGGGTGCGCCACATCGAGGTGCAGGTGCTGGGCGACCTGCACGGCAACATCGTCCACCTGCACGAGCGGGACTGCTCGGTGCAGCGGCGACACCAGAAGGTCATCGAGGTGGCGCCGGCCCCCAACCTCGCTCCCGAGCTGAAGCGGGACATCTGCGAGGCCGCGCTCCGCCTCGCGCGCGAGGCCGGCTACACGGGCGCGGGCACGGTGGAGTTCCTCGTCGACGGGGACGCATTCTATTTCATCGAGGTGAATGCGCGGCTGCAGGTGGAGCACACCGTCACCGAGCAGGTGACGGGCGTGGACCTGGTGCAGGCGCAGCTGCGGATCGCGGAAGGACACCGGCTGGACTCACCCGAGGTGGGCATCCGCTCGCAGGAGATGCTGAACCCGCGTGGCTATGCAGTGCAGCTGCGCATCACCACGGAGGACCCGGCCAACGACTTCTTGCCGGACACGGGCACCCTCACCGCCTGGCGCGCAGCGACGGGCTTCGGCATCCGGCTGGACGGCTCCAACGGCTACACCGGCGCGGTCATCTCGCCGCACTACGACTCCCTGCTGGTGAAGGTCATCGCCTTCGCGCCCACCTTCCGCGGCGCGGTGATGAAGGGCCAGCGCGCGCTGCGGGAGTTCCGCATCCGTGGCGTGAAGACGAACCTGCCCTTCCTGGAGAACGTGCTGCGGCACCCGGCCTTCCTGGAGGGCCAGACGTACACGCGCTTCGTGGACGAGACGCCCGAGCTCTTCCAGCTGGCGCCCCGTCGTGACCGCGCGAGCAAGCTGCTCACCTACCTGGCGGAGGTCATCGTCAACGGGCACCCCACGGTGAAGAAGGAGCAGCGCCTCAAGCCCAACCGCTTCCCCGAGCCGCGCGTGCCCGTGACTCCGCAGGGAGCGCCGCCGCCGGGAACCGCGCAGATCCTCGCGGAGAAGGGTCCACGAGGCCTGGCCGAGTGGGTGCTGCAGCAGAAGCGCGTGCTGCTCACCGACACCACGATGCGGGACGCGCACCAGTCGCTCCTGGCCACGCGCATGCGCACGCGGGACATCCTCCGGGTGGCCCCGGCCACGGCGCACCTCGCCTCCGGCCTCTTCAGCCTGGAGTCCTGGGGCGGCGCCACCTTCGACACGGCCTACCGCTTCCTCAACGAGGACCCGTGGGCGCGGCTTCGCGCACTCAAGGCGGCCTGCCCCAACCTGCTGCAGCAGATGCTCCTGCGCGGTGCCAACGCGGTGGGCTACACGAGCTACCCGGACAACGTCGTGGAGGCGTTCATCGACGAGGCGGCCGAGGCGGGCGTGGACGTCTTCCGCATCTTCGACAGCCTGAACGACCTCTCCAGCATGGACGTGTCCATCCGGCGTGTGCTGCAGACGGGCAAGGTGGCCGAGGTGGCCATCTGCTACACGGGCGACGTCGCCAACGAGAAGCGCACCAAGTACACGCTGGACTACTACGCGGACCTGGCGCGGCGGATCGAGGACACGGGCGCGCACTTCCTCTGCATCAAGGACATGGCGGGCCTCCTGCGCCCGCGCGCGGCGGCCATGCTGATGGACCGGCTGCGCGGCGTGACGGAGCTGCCCATCCACCTCCACATGCACGACACGTCCGGCAACGGCGTGGCCACGTACATGGAGGCCATCGAGCACGGCGTGCACATCGTGGACGTGGCGCTCTCCAGCATGGCGGGCCTCACGAGCCAGCCCAGCCTCAACTCCCTGGTGTCCGCGCTGCGCGGCCACCCGCGGGAGACGGGCCTGGCCAACGCGCACCTGCAGCTCCTGGCCAACTACTGGGAGGACGTGCGCGAGGCGTACGCCCCCTTCGAGAGCGGCCTCAAGAGCACGACGAGCGAGGTGTACTACCACGAGATTCCGGGCGGCCAGTACTCCAACCTCCGGCCGCAGGTGGCGGAGATGGGGCTGCTCCACCGCTGGAACGACGTGAAGGACGCCTTCGCGCTCGTCAACAAGCTGGTGGGGGACATCCCCAAGGTGACGCCCTCCTCGAAGATGGTGGGCGACTTCGCCATCTTCCTTCTCAAGAACGACCTCGCGGTGCGCGCGCCCACGCTGGACGAGAGCGTGAAGCTGACGAAGACGAAGCTCATCGCCGAGGCACCGCGGCTGGACTTCCCCTCGAGCGTGGTGGGCTACTTCCGCGGGGAGCTGGGCCAGCCCCCCGGCGGCTTCCCCGAGGAACTGCGCGCGGCGGTGCTGAAGGGACTCCCGCGGGTGGAGGGCCGTCCCTCCGCGCACCTGCCGCCGCTGGACCTGGAGGCCCTGAGGGCCGAGCTGTCGAAAAAGGCGGGCCACGAGCTGAGCCGTGCGGACGCGGTGTCCGCGGCGCTGTACCCGCGCGTGATGGCGGCCTACTGGGAGGACTTCGCGCGCTTCGAGGACGTCTCCATCCTGGACACGCCGAACTACTTCTACGGGATGGAGGTGGGGCAGGAGGTGTGGGTGGACCTGGAGCCGGGCAAGACGCTCGTCATCTCCCTCTCCGCGGTGGGCGAGCCGGACGAGGAGGGCATGCGCAGCGTCTACTTCGCGCTCAACGGCCACGCACGCACCGTGCAGGTGCGCGACAGGAGCCGCGCGGCGAAGACGGCGGCGCGCAGGCAGGCGGACCGGAGCAACCCGGGCCATGTGGCCGCGAGCATGCCCGGCAACGTCATCGCGCTGCACGTGAAGGCGGGCCAGCCGGTGCAGGCCGGCGCGCCGCTCGTGACGCTCGAGGCGATGAAGATGGAGACGGTGGTGCGGGCTCCGCGCGCAGGTGTGGTGCAGGAGTTGGTGCCGGCGCTGAAGAGCAGTGTGCAGGGCGGGGATCTGCTGGTGGTGCTGCAGTAGCGGGCGCGCCCATCCACCAGCCGCCCCATCCTGACCATGCTCCGCAGCGCGATGTTCACCGTGACTCGGCGAACGTTGAGCATGTCGGAGATCTCTCTCTTCATGCGTCAGGTGCTGCTCAGCGTCAGCGTGGACGATGGACGGGCGAGTTTCCGCGCCCTGTGATCGTCGTGACCGCTGGGGTGGGCAGCCCATCTCGAGCGTGCCAACCCGACGCCACTGGAGAGAACAATGAAGCACACTGCTGTGCTGTGCCTTGCCGTCGTCGCTGTGGCTGGCTGTGGGCCTGATCCGCGCGAGGCCTTCGTGGGCGACTGGAACTCCTCGAGTAGCTTCACAATGACTGTTCAGGGTGTGAGCACCACATCGCAGGATACGGGAACCCTCAATGTCACCGAGGGCGATGATGCCGATGAGCTCCGCATTGGTCAGGGCACCTGCCCCGTGACGGCGGAGGTCACGAGCGACACGAGCTTCACCATTCAGAAGGTCACCTGCCCTCCGATGTCGAGTGGCTCCTGCCAGCAAATGACTCTTACGATTAACCACGGAACCGGCACCCGGACGGGCTCCAATCTCAACGTCACGCTCTCCGGCACCTTTGCGGGTGTGTGCGGCGGGCAGTCTGGCACGGGCACCTTCACCATGACGTGGGCGGCCAGCAAGATGAACTGAGCGGACGGGGCGCACGGCAGTCCTGGTGCAGCCGCCATCTCACGAGAACGGCGGCAATCGAGATCATCGAAGCCGCCGAAGAAACGCGCGTCGTGTCGCCTGCGACCTGTTCGGCGTCCCGTCAGGAGATGCGGTGTGCGAGCGCTGTCTCCACGAAACACAGGGCCAAGGGGCACGACGGGCGGGGGCTTTACATGACAGGCGAAGCTCGGATGCTCGGAGCCAGGCAGCGCCTGGAGCTCATCTTCGATTGG
>JAKEEX010000834.1 GCA_022616315.1 Myxococcaceae bacterium | reverse complement strand
CTAGTGTGACGTCCCAGAAATAAGTTGTGCAAGCCGCGTCAGCTTGGCGAGGATGCTATCGGCTGTGGCGGTCCAGGCGAAGGGGTGGGCCTGCGCGTTGGCCTGGGTGACGAAGCGCTCGATGCGACGGATCAGCTCCCGGGCGCTGCGGAAGGAGCCCCGCCGAATGGCGCGCGTGGTGATGAGGGCAAACCACCGCTCGACCTGGTTGAGCCAGGAGGCATAGGTCGGGGTGAAGTGCAGGTGGTAGCGCGGCCGCCGCGCCAGCCAGGCCCGCACCTTGGGGTGCTTGTGGGTGGCGTAGTTGTCCAGGATGAGATGCACGTCGAGCGCGCGCGGCACCGCCTGCTCGATGTGGGCGAGGAAGCGGAGGAACTCCTGGTGCCGGTGACGGCGATGGCACTGGGCGAGGACCGTCCCGGTGGCGATGTCGAGCGCGGCGAAGAGCGTGGTCGTGCCATGCCGGACGTAGTCGTGGGTGACCCCTGCGACATAGCCGAGCCCCAGCGGCAAGAGAGGCTGGGTGCGCTCCAGCGCCTGGATCTGGCTCTTCTCATCGACGCAGAGGACCAGCGCGTGGTCGGGCGGGTTGAGATAGAGGCCGACGATGTCGCGCACCTTCTCGACGAAGAAGGGATCGGTCGACAGCTTGAAGCGCTTGGTGCGGTGGGGCTGCACGCCGAACAGCTGGAAATAGCGGGCGACCGTGCTCTTGCTGATGCCGGTCTTGGCCGCCGCGGAGCGGACCGTCCAGTGGGTGGCGTGCGACGGCTGGGAGCGCAGCACCGTGCGCAGGAGCCGCGCCACCTGGGCGTCATCGTGGGTGCGGGGCCGGCCGCTGCGGGGGGCATCGTGGAGCCCGCCCACGCCGTGGTCCCGGTAGCGGCCGCGCCAATGACTCACCATCGCGGGACTGAGGCCCACGCGGGCCGCAATGACGCGGTTGCTGACCCCGTCGGCGGACAGGAGCACCACTTGGGCCCGTCGCACCAGGCCAGCAGCCAGCGAACGCGAGGCGGTGAGCGCCTCGAGGTGCGTGCGCTCCTCGGGGCGGAGCGTCAGCTCGAAGGTCTTCGGGCGGCCCGACGGCATCGTGGCTCCAGGCAAAGTATGCCCGGAGCCACTGCAGAGATAATGCCAGTTATTTATGGGACACTACACTAG
>JAKEEX010000833.1 GCA_022616315.1 Myxococcaceae bacterium | reverse complement strand
GAGGGCGAGGTCTCCAGCGACGAGGCACTCGCGGTGGTGGACGAAGTGCACGCAGCCATCCGCGAGGTGGCCGAAGCCCTTCCCCCAGAAGATGCGAAGGGCACCACACCCGCGGTGATGCAGCGCGCACGCAGGGCGGCGCAAGAAGGCATCCTCTCGTCCCAGGGACGCGAGGCATGGCAACGCGCGGAGGCGCTCCTGGACCAGCATCTCCGTGGACGCACGCACCGCGCGGGCTGACGAAGCTGTGCCATCACGGCCCGCAGGCGCGAGCCAGGCTCTCGAGGACGCGCTGGCGCTGGGTGCGGCGTGCGCGGCGGACGCGGATGTGCCGCGGGCACTCGCAGCGTACGAAGCGTCCCGCAAGGTGCGCGCTTCGGGCTTCCAGAAGGGCTCGCGGCGCGTCGGGCGCCTGTCCAATGTCCCGGGCGCACTCGGCCTCTGGGTCCGCGAGCAGATGTGGCGCCGCATGCCCGCGGAGACGTCGGTGCGGCGCCTGGTGGAGGCGACGGCGCATCCGCTCGCAGACGGCTGAGTGGGGCTGACGTTCCGAAGCTCTCCTATCTTGGCGGTACCTGGGACTTGCGCAGCTCGAGGAAGGCGCTGCGCAACTGCTGCTCGAGAGCACGTTGGTAGGCGCGCATCCGCTGGTCGTCACTCCGCTCGGCGAGGGGAGGGCGACTGGCGCGCTGCCGTCGGACAGGGGCGAAGAAGAGTCGGTCCACAGCCCAGGTGAGCGCCGTTCCCGTCGCGACGCCGAGGACGTCCCAGCCGAGGTCTCGCCAGGAGGCAGCTCCCGGACCCGGAATGTCGTAGACCTCCTTGGCGACCCCGATGCCGAGCCCCACCGCCATCCCGACGAGCAGCCCCTGCTCGCCCCTGTCGAAGAGGGCAGCACCTGCGGCATACCCGCCAGGCGGTGCCAGCATGCTCACCCCGAAGTGGAGCGCCTTGTCGCGTCCCCACCACGCGTCCTCTGCCTGGACCGAACGCGCAACCAGGAGGAGCGAGACGATGAGCACACCGGTGCCCCTCCAGGGACGGACGTTTCCCACAGAGACCCCTTTCATTTCCCGGGCGCCCAGTCGGCACCTAGGAAGCGAAGAGGACTGTGCAAGAAGATGACCGGAGTCGTGTGCCGGACTGGACGGAGCGGGTCGCCCGGCGGACGTCGTGCGGGCAGTGTAGGCGCGAGGGCCGCGCTCAGAGAGCGGCGGTGGGCGTTTCCACCGTGCTGACGGGCGAGGACTGCTGCGTCCGCAGGGCCCCGTACGCCGGAAGCACGGGAGGCTGCGTGCGCCCCGGCCACCAGGTGAGCTGGAGGCTCGCACTCACGTTGGTGTCGTGCCCACCGAAGTCGCGGTTCCAGCGACGGCTCAACCCCAGCTCGCCAGAGACGTCGAGCTCCTGCCACGCCCAGGCCTGGCGCACGCCCGCGGTGAGCTCGAGGTCGTGGTCATAGAAGGGGCTCGTCTTGGGGATGCTGCGGTAATAGACGGACTCGTTGCGGAGGGTCCGCTCGAGAAACAGGCCCGTGCGGCCTGACCGGTAGAAGAGATCCGCAGCGAGGAACTGGCTGTCCGAGCCCGGTCCAACGGCAGCGCCGAGCATCTGGCCCCCGTGGGTGTAGCCCTGGCGGATGACGGAGTGAGTATAGAAGGTGGGCGTCGGGCGCACCGCGTGCAGCACGGGCCGCTCGACGAGGTGCACGAGCTCGGCATTGAGCCTCAGCCAGTACGGACCCACTGGAAGCGCCTTCTGGAGGCCGAGCAAATAGACGGACGAGTGGCCGAGGTCCATCGCCACGTCGAGCGCGTCCCAGTTGTGGTCGTCGCGCGCCCACTCCGCGTAGACCTCGAAGCCGACCTCCGGAAACGCCCAACGTCCGAAGAGGGCGAGCAGCTGGTTGTCGGGACGTTCTCCGTTGGGGTTCTCAGGCGTCGCGACGCCTTCCTTGAGGAAGGGCTCCACCAGGGGGATGGCGAAGTCGCGCCAGGACGTGCTGCCGGCCACCAGGGAGTAATTGTAGACGCGGGCCGCACCGAGGGAGAGGCCGGGGAGGAAGCGTGGCGCGAAGCCTAGGGTGAGGGCCGCCATCGCGCGCCGGTCGTTCTCCGGGTCTGCGTCGAAGTAGGGGGACTCGTGGAGCTGCCCTGCGACGTACTGTACCTCGAGCAAGCCCACGTGGATGTCCACTGGCCGCGAGGTGCCCACGAAGAGATGTGGGAAGCCGGCGGCTGTGTTGGAGAGGATGAGGGAGTTGCGGAGCCCCGGTCCCCACCAGAGGTTCTCGGTGGAGATTCCTACGGCCACGTTGAACGCGTCCGCGCGCACGAAGCTCTGCCCGAGGTCCAGCGTCCAGAAAGGCCGGTCCCCGAAACGCACCGGCAGGTCGATGCCCGGGGTCACGGCACCGTAGCCCTCGCGCACGTAGGGGGACAGAACGAAGGCCCGGTTCTGCTGGTAAGCGACCACGGGTCGAAACCCCGCAGTGAGGAAGCGCCAGCGGACGGTGGCTCCGCCCTGCAACTCGGTGGAGAGGCCGCGCCCCGCCCAGAGTGCTCCGTTGTTGCGCTCATTGGGGTAGGCGCTGTTGAAGACGGACTGCCAGCGCAGCGGGGCGAACGCCACCGCGAGGCCATTCCCTTCCGCCCAACTGGTTGGAGCCAGGAGCCCGTGGGACGCAGGACCGTCCGCGCAGAGCACGAGTGGGGGCGCGCTGGAGGCGCGGAGGAAGAGCTCCGCGTGCAGTGGCGCCAGGCCGGCCAGACCCGCAAGCCGGCGCAGGTCTGCGAGGTCCGTCCGAACGCCGTCGACCGGGAACACCTGGCCCGAGGGGCAGGTGGAAGCGCCGGGTTCAGCCGCGGCGGCCGGGAGTTCATCCCCGGCGGCCGGGAGGGGCCGCGCCAGCCCTGTGACAAGTGCCACGCCGACAAGCAGGCGACGCCACGTGCTCCTTCTCATTCGGTGACGACACATGGGTTGTGGCGTGCGTTGCACGTGGCCGCGACGACGGGAGGGCGCATTCGCCGTCTTTTAGGCCAGCGGGTGCTTCTGGAGGAAGAGTTCCGCGGCATGGGGCACACGCACCTCCAGGAGCCGTGTGACCGTCTGGGCACCGAGGGCGACTGACGGAGGCCTCCTCGCCCGTCTGCTCATTGGGCTCGCCTCCCACCGACGGGTAACGGAGTGCCCTCGATTGGAACCCCGCTTCCCACTGTGTGAAGCGCAGGTTCGTACGCAGGCGCGCAAG
>JAKEEX010000131.1 GCA_022616315.1 Myxococcaceae bacterium | reverse complement strand
TCCACGTGTCACGCGAGCTGGGCGCCCGGCTGGGCCTGTCCGCGGAGCGCACCGCGGTGGCCTTCCAGTCCCGCCTGGGGCGCGACCCGTGGATCCGCCCCTACACCGACGAGGTGGTGGTGGAGCTCGCGAGGCGCGGAGTGAAGCGGCTCGCGGTGGTGTGCCCGGCCTTCGTGGCGGATTGCCTGGAGACGCTCGAGGAGATTGGCATCCGGGAGCGCGAGTCCTTCCGCGACGCGGGGGGTGAGGAGCTGACGCTGGTGCCCTCGCTCAATGCGAACCCTGCCTGGGTGGACGCGGTGGTTCAGCTGGTGCGTGAGGGACACGGCCCCCTCACCCTTTCCCTCTCCCAGGGGGAGAGGGGAGTGGCGGGCGCGGGGCTGCAGCACGGTGGAGGCGATCCCGCACGGCCAGACCGAGTCCCTCGGGGCGGGGCAGGCTCACGAGAATGAGGGTGGCACCCTCGGCGTCCGCCTCGCGCAGCCGGCTGTAGAGGACGCGGGCCGCGTCGGCGGGCTCCGCGGGGAGCTCGCGCCAGAACACGGCACCCGGAGGACGCGTGGGGGAGAGCACCGCCACGCGGTGTCCCTGGGACTGCTCGGCGTGGACGCGCGACTCCAGGGCCATTGGCTCCGTGAGCACGACGCCCGCGCGTGGTGCGTAGTGGGACGCGAGCGTGCCCGAGACACGCACGGCGCTCTTGCTCCGGACCTCCACCGGGTGGCCGAGCACGCGCTCCAGCGCATCCAGCGGCACGCCCCCTGGGCGAAGCACGGCGGGGCGCTCGCCGGTGAGGTCGACGATGGTGGACTCGAGCCCCACGCGGCACGGGCCGCCGTCCAGCACCAGGTCCACGTCACCGTCGAGCTCCTCGCGCACGTGCTCGGCCGTCGTGGGGCTGATGCGGCCGAAGCGGTTGGCGGAGGGAGCGGCCACCCCGCCCCCGAAGGCATGGAGGACCTCGAGCGTGAGCGGGTGGTCCGGCACCCGCAGTGCGACCGTGTCCTGTCCGCCCGTGACAGCGTCCGTCGCGCGCGCGGTGCGCCTCAGCACCAGGGAGAGGGGACCGGGCCAGAAGGCGGCCGCGAGCGTGCGCGCCACCGGGGGCACGTCGCGCGCCCAGGCGTCCAGTGCCTCCGCGTCCGCCAGGTGGACGATGAGCGGGTGGTCCGCGGGGCGTCCCTTCACCGCGAAGATGTGGCGGACCGCGAGCTCGTTCTCCGCGTCCGCCCCGAGCCCGTAAACCGTCTCCGTCGGCAGCGCGACCAGGTCGCCGCGGCGAAGTGTCTCGACCGCGCGGTGCAGGGTCTCCTTCGTCAACATGGTTGGCCCAAATGTAAGCACGCCCCGACGTCCGGCGCCTCACACGTGTCCATTCCCCGGGTGCGCTCGTGGCGATCAGGTCTTCTTTCTCCAGAAGCGCATCTCCAGAGACGCCCGCGTCAGGTCCTCGCTGAAGTTCTTCGCTCCACCATGGATGAGGTAGGGCGAGAAGACGAGCACCTCTTCGGGACCCGGATTAGGCCGGACCATGCGGATGGGCCGGCTCGCGCCCACGACCGATGGAACGGTGTACGCCCATCCGTTGATGCGCGCTCCGCTCGCCGTGCGCTGGATGTCCGCCTCGCTCCAGCGATGGCTCCCTGGCACGAGCGGAAGGGAGGTCCGCGCGTCGCTTCCCGCCAGCGGGACGTAGATATTGATGGCGTGGCGGAGGTGGTCCAGCCACACGTCCCGGTGGGGTGGATTGTTGTCCGTCGAGAGGGGGCGGACCAGCCGCAGACAGAACAGCCCCGGGCTGCCGTTGGCGTAGGTGGTCTGCAAGGGCACGCCGCAGATCTCCGAAATCCTGCGCGTCAGCCGCTCCCCGTCGATGGGGAAGCGATGGAGGGGGAAGCCATCGCGGATGCGCTCGACGACGTGGCCGTGGCGCCTGGCGTCCGCGGCGATGAACGTGTGGTAGCGCTCGAGAGTGAAGCCCTCGGTCGGAGCGCCCGTCTCCGCGAGGATGCCTGCGATCATCCGCGTCACGCCCTGGCGGAGGGCCGCGAGCTCCTCGTGCGGGAGGGATGGCGCCACCGTGAAACCCCGCTCCGACCACGGGGCGCGGGCGGTGAGGTCGTCATCGTGGTCGAGCAGCACCTCGTCAGCGCCGGACACCACCTCGCCTTCGATGTCCCAGGAGAGTCGAGCGTCATCTAGCTGGAAAGACACGGTCGGCACCGGTGCGTCCTCCTTCTCCGCTCAGGCGTTGCTCGAATGCGCTCCAGACGTCCTCCGGGAAGCGCAATCCCGCGGCCTTCACGTTCTCGTCGAGCTGCTCGGGGCGCGAGGCTCCCACGATGGCGCTGCTCACCGTGGACGTGCGGAGCACCCACGCGAGGGCGAGCTGGGCGGGCGTGCACCCGAGTTCCTGCGCAAGCGCCGCGGCGCGAGCGGCGGCGGCGACGTCCGGGGGCCTCAGCTGGTGCATGGGGGCGTCACGCAAGACGTCCGCGCGGCTCCCTTCCGGGATGCCGTGCGTGTACTTCCCGGTGAGCACCCCCTGGGCGAGCGGCGCATAGGCCAGCACCCCGACGCCGAGGTCCGAGCATGCAGGAAGCACCTCCTGCACTATCTCGCGGAAGAGCGCGTGGTAGGGAAGCTGGTTGCTGACCGGAGAGGCCCCGCCCGAGCCGCGCGCGATGGCGTGCGCCTTGCGGAGCTGCTCTCCCGTCCACCGGCTCACGCCCCAGTACAGGAGCTTTCCCTGGCGCCGCAGGTCGGAGAGCGCCTCCACGGTTTCCTCGAGCGGAACGTCGGGGTCGAACCGGTGGCACTGCATGAGGTCCACGTGGTCGGTCTGGAGCCGCCGCAGCGAGGCGTGCACCGACTCGACGATGTGCTTGCGGGACAGGCCCCGGCCGTTCGGGTCCTCCGACACGGGGAGGAAGCACTTGGTGGCGACGACACAGCGGTTGCGGCCCAGCGCACGGAGCGCCCGGCCCAGGACCTCCTCCGATCGTCCGTTCCCGTAGCTGTCCGCGGTGTCGAACAGGTTGATGCCGAGCTCGAATGCCCGGAAGACGCAGGAGAGGGTGGCCGTGTCTTCGAGCTTGTGGCCGACCGTGAGGTAGGTGCCCAGTGACACCTCACTCACCATCAGGCCTGACGTACCCAGTCGCCGGTAGTGCATGGAGCGTCTCCTTTCGCGGCTACACCGCGCCGCTCAGGATGCGTTGCGCACGCTCCCGCGCCGGCACGCCGGCCACGGTCTTCCCTGCGGGAACGTCCCGCGTGACGACCGCGCCTGCGCCCACGAGCGCCCCTTCACCGATTGTGACGCCGCAGAGGATGACCGCCCCCGAGCCGATGCTGGCCCCCCTTCGGACGTGGGTTGGCTCGCACCTCCAGTCGTTGCGTGCTTGCAGGCTGCCGTCCGGGTTCACCGCGCGGGGATGACGGTCGTTGATGAACATCACCCCGTGGCCGATGAAGCACCCGTCCTCGATGGTGACGCCCTCGCAGATGAACGTGTGGCTCTGAATCTTGCAGCGCTCCCCGATGACCGCGCCGCGCTGGATTTCCACGAAGGCGCCCACCTGCGTGTGGCTTCCGATCCTGCAACCGTAGGCGTTCACGAAGGAGAAGAGGCGCACCCCTTCGCCGAGCTCGACGTCGTCCGCGAGCCGGATGAAGTTGTCACGATCGGACCGCGCGTTCCGCTTCGGGTGGCTCATGAGGACCTCCGCACGCCGGGCTCGAGCGCGGCCACGGCGGCGAGCACTGCCTGCTGCTCATCCGCGGTCATGCCGTGGAAGAGGGGGAGGAGGAGCGTCGTGTCACGCAGGCGCTCGCTCCGGGGCAGCCGCGCACAGTGCCCCGCGGCGTGGCCCACGCCACACGGGGTGGGGCCACACGTCCAGCGGCGTCCCTCACGGTAGGCAGGCTCCTGGTGCGCATTGGAGACGCCACGCTTGGAGGCGATGCCGCGGTCGAGCAGGTGCTGCATCACCGCCACCTGCCCGGGCCCGCTCCCGTCACGCAACCGCGCCGGATAGCTCTGCCAGTTGCAGCGCGCCCAGGGCAGCTCCCGGGGTGGTGCGAGCACGGAGCTTCGGGCGAGCGCCTCGTGGTAGACGGCGGCGAGCGCGCGGCGCTCCTCGATGATGGCGTCCAGCCGCGCCAGCTGGGGACGGCCCACGGCCGCCTGCAGGTCCGTGAGCCGGTAGTTGTGGGCGGGCTCGAGGTACGCCTCGAAGAAGACCCGGTCCGAGTGGTGGCGCACCGTGTCCGGCACCGTCATCGCGTGCTGCCGGAGGAGGCGGAAGCGGTGCGCGAGCTCCGCGTCGGACGTGGTGAGCACACCACCGTCCCCGGTGGTCACCACCTTGCGAGGGTGAAGGGAGAAGCAGGCCACCCGGCCGTGGGGCCTGCCGATGCGCTCCCAGCGTCCCTGCCAGCGCACCTCGCTTCCGATGGCGCAGGCTGCGTCCTCCACGACCGGGAGGCCACGTCGAGTGGCGACGGCGAGAATGCCTTCCAGGTCGCACGGGATGCCGAGCTGGTGAACGCACAGAATGGCCCGGGTCCGCGGCGTCAGCGCGAGTTCGAGCCGTGCGGCGTCCATGCCCAGGGTGTCGTCGTCCACGTCCGCGAAGACGGGCCTTGCGCCCGTGGCGACGACCGCGTTGGCCGTGGCGACGAAGCTGTGGCTCACCGTGGCCACCTCGTCCCCCGGCCCCACGCCCAGCGTCCGGAGCGCGAGCTCGAGGGCCACGGTGCAGTTGGCCACCGCGACGGCGTGCTCGGCCCCCACCGCGCGCGCGAACTCCGCCTCGAAAGCCGCCACCTCCGGCCCTTGCGTCACCCAGCCCGAGCGCACCACGCGCGCGGCCGCTTCTGCCTCGGACTCACCGAGGCTCGGACGCACCAGCGGGACGCGATGGGTATCCACGGCTCACTCCCAGTTGCGCAGGACGATGCCTGCGGACAGCTGCGCGAGGCGCTCGGGGCCCAGCGCGCCGAGACGCCCGGCGAGATCGACGAGGCCCGCGGCGAGAGCCACGCCCCCCGTGTGCCGGAGCAGCTCGCGGGCGCGATTGGAATGGGCGTAGAGGCGAAGGACGTCTCCCGGCCGCGG
>JAKEEX010000832.1 GCA_022616315.1 Myxococcaceae bacterium | reverse complement strand
GTGAGCAGGACGGTGAGGAGTCCGTTCCGAAGCAGGAGCTTGCTGATCTTCTTCGGGTCCCGGCCCCGCAGGTCCTGGTGGTGAATCACCGCCACCTCGGGGTCGAAGGCAATCCGGTAGCCGTGTGCGAGCAGCCTGAGGGAGACCTGGACCTCCTCCTGGTAGTAGCCGTAGGGCTCCGCGAACCCCCCGAGCTCCTCCATCACCGAGCGCACGAAGAGGAAGCCATAGCCGTAGAATCGGTTGGTGAGCGATGGGCCCGACGCCAGCGTGGCCGGCTGCATGTAGTGCGGCGAGCCGTCGGGGGAGAGCTGGCGGAAGCCCAGCACCGCACAGCGGGGGACGGACTCCAGCCGCGCGATGGCGCGACGGAGGGTGTGGGACGAGACAAGCTCCGCGTCGTCGTCGAGGTAGACGAGGAAGCGCCCTCGCGCGGCCCTCCACGCCCTGTTGCGCGCCGCGCACATGCCCTGGCTCGTCTCATTGCGGAGGAGACGGATCCCCGGGTCCTTCGGTGCGAGCGGCGGGGACGAGCCGTCATCGACGATGACGACCTCCAGGTCCGTGAGGTCCTGCCGGCGCACCGAGGCGAGGAGACGCTCGATACATTCCGGGCGGTTCTTGGCCGAGATGACGACCGACACCAGCGGCTGATGGGGCTCCGCCCCGGTGGTGGGGGCCGGCCTCGTCCCTGAGAGGGTCTGGGGGCGCATGGGCATCCTCGTGAATGCCGCAAGCTGTGTACCGTGCACGCGCCGGGCAACCGCCCCGTGGTGCGCCCCGGGAGTGGTGTGGCCGCCGGGCCAGTGCCCCCGGGCCACGGGCTCCCGCTCCGAGCACCTGCGGCAGTCCCACGAAGCGCGGTGCGCGCGGCCCCGGCTCTACTGGATTCGGACCGCCGCCTCCTCGAGCACGTCCATCAGTGCCTGATCCAGGGTGTGCTCCTGCCTCCAGCCGAGCGCCTCGAGCTTCGCGGGGCTGCCGCTGAGCGTTGGAATCTCCACCGGGCGCAGGCGTGCGGGGTCAACCTCCACCCGCGCCTCAACCCCGGCAAGACAGAGGAGCGCATCAAGCAGCGATCGGATGGAACGGCTCTCGCCACTGCAGACATTGTAGGCCTCACCTGGCACGCCGCGCTGGAGCAGCAGCCGGTAGGCGCGCACCACGTCCGCAACGTGGGAGAAGTCCCGGACGGGCGCGAGGTCTCCCACCCGGAGGACCGGGGGCGCCCTTCCCCGGGTGATGGCCTGCACCTGCGCAGCGAAGGAGGGG
>JAKEEX010000831.1 GCA_022616315.1 Myxococcaceae bacterium | reverse complement strand
GCGGCGGCAGGCTGCGCCGGCACGAGCTCGAGCGAGGTGAGGAACTGCTCGCCCGCCGCAGCACCGATGGCGGGGTTGTAGACGACGAGCAGGGTGTAGAGGCGGTTGCCCACGAAGTAGTTGCGCGCCTTCACCTCACCCGCGTCCGACGCCACGACGAAGGCCTTGCCAGGGTGGCCGTCCAGCGTGGCCTCCTGCTCCTCCTTCAGCGTGCCCTTCAGCTGGGTGACGATGCTCGTCTTCGCCTCCTCGATGAAGCCCTCCGGCTTCTTGTTGCCGACGAGCTTCGCCGGGTAGTCCACCACGCTGATGGAGTAGACGACGTTGTCGACGTTGGAGCTCCACGCGGCGGTGACGATGTCACCGGCCTTGCTCGGCTTCGTGCCGCGCTGCTCCTTCGGCTCCCCGGGCATCATCACCGCGAAGCCCTCCGGCGGCGCCAGCTTCTGCAGCGTCACCGCGGGCACAGGGGCCTCGGCCGCCGTGGCTCCCGGCGTGTTGGGCTCCTCGCTGATGGTCATCGAGGCCTCCACGGGCTGGCCGGTGGTGGCACACGCGGACGCGACGGAGAGGACGGCCAGGGCGGAGACGAGGCGAAGACGGAGGCGCATGGTTCGCTGAAGCTCCCAGGAAGGAGTGAAGAGAGGCCAACATGCTAGGGGCGGAGGCGCGGGTTCCGCAATCGTGCTCAACGCTCCCACCCACGGGCTGCGGAGTGCCTCTCGAGGTGCGCTGGATGTGCGGCGTCAGATCCCCGAGTCGAGCAGCTCCAGCGCTGAGCGCGCCTGCACCAGCCCATGACCGAACGTGTCATCGCGCCCCTTGACGGACCCGAGGTCCTTCGCCGAGCGCTCCAGCAGGTCGCGCACCTGGGCGTTGGTGAGGGAGGGGTCACGGCTCCAGAGCAGCGCCGCCACGCCGGAGACGAAGGGGGTGGCCATGGAGGTGCCCGTCAGCATGGCGTAGTCCGCACCCTGGACGGAGAGACGGACCGAGCTGCCCACCTTCGCGAGCAGGCCCTCCCGCGCGGTGGTGGGCACGGCGAGCGTCACGGGCCAGCGGTCGGAGCTGCCCAGGGTGAAGGCCAGGTCCCCGTCCTCCTCCGGCCTGTGGTTGACGACGATGACCGCACGCGCGCCCTGCGCCTGCACGTGCTTCACCTTGTCCGCGAAGAGGACGTCGCCACCGCGGTCCACGAGCGCGACGAAGCCGCAGGAGCGGACGTCCTCGCAGGACGCGTCGTCGGCCGCGAGCCCGCAGAAGGTGAGCTGCCCCGACACCGCGCTCGTGCCGGAGAACTCCAGCGCCTCGTTGCGCAGGGAGACACCACCCGCCTCGAGGTGGCCGAAGATGGAGCCGCCCACCTTGAAGGTGGAGGGGACACCCACACCGGGCGCCACGAAGTCCACGTGCGGCCCCGTCTGCGAGAAGGTGGGGTGCGTGCCGTCCAGTCGCACCGCGCCCACCGCCAGCACCGTGTCGTAGCCGGCGGGGTAGAGGATGGGGGGCTGGGCGTTGGGGTCATCCGTGCCTTCGTTGCCGGTGGCCGCCACGGTCACCATGCCCGCCTCCCAGGCCCGGGCGAATGCGAGCTCCTCCGCGTTGTTGCGCTCGGGGGCACCGAGCGACAGGGACGCGACGTGCGCACCCTGCGCCTGGCACCACTCCACCGCAGCGATGACGTCCGAGGTGGAGCCGTTGCCCTCGACGTCGAGGACGCGGGCGACGAGGAGCGTGACGCCCGGAGCGACGCCCACCATGCCGCCGGAGGGAAGGGTGCCGTCCCGCACCACGCCGCCCGAGCCGAGCTGCGCCGCGATGACGCCCGCCACGTGGGTGCCGTGGCCTCCGCCCCAGTTGCCCTCCGCAT
>JAKEEX010000830.1 GCA_022616315.1 Myxococcaceae bacterium | reverse complement strand
GCCCGGGCTCGCGGTGAGGTGGATGGGGCTCTGCCCCCACTCGGGGCCGAACGGGAGAAAGCCCTGCGCTGTCACCACTGCCAGCTGGTAGACGCCCGGTGCGTCGGGCACGAAGCGGAACGCGCCATCCTCACCCGTGCGCACCGACGAGGCCCCCGACGGCGCAGCGAAGGTCAGCTCCGCACCACGCACCGGCTCCCCGGTGGACGCAGACACCACACGGCCCTCGAACGCACCGTTCCTCGCGGAGCTGTCCTCGGCGCGGGTGGCGGGCAGGAGCCGCAGCGGCGGCGTGGTGGGTGCGTCGGCGACGCTGCTCGGACGCGTCGGCTCCTGCTGGACGCTCGGCGGCGTCGTGGGGACAGGCCGTGAGACGACGTCGTCGCGACGGGCTCCCGACACGAGCAGAAGCCCCACCACCGCCAACCCCAGGGCCCCCAGGACCACCCACAGTGCGCGTGTCTTCCGCATGGCACGGATGCTCGTGCGCGCGCGCGGTGGCTGTCCAGGGGACTCTCCGCTGCAGCCAGGGAGACGGCCGCTGCACGGTGGGGCGAGGATGACCAGCGTTTCCGGAAGGAGGGAGCACGTCATGGAGCTGTCGCTCACGCCCGGGTGCCTCAAGCTTCGCCTGAGCCCCCGCGAGCGACTCGTGGCAATGCCACCCTGGAGGGAGCTGGACGTGCCGCTCGACCGCATCCGCGCGGTGCGCACGGGCCATCCGGACGCTCGCCACCTCTGCCGGCGCGCGGCTGGCACCTCACTCCCCGGCTACTTCTACGCAGGGCCCTTCTACCGCCGCGACGGGGCCGAGTTCTGGTACGCCCACCCACGCCACGACTGTCTCCAGCTGGAGCTGAAGGGAGCGGCGTACAAGCGTCTGGTGCTCGAGGTGGAAGCGCCGCAATCCTGGGCGGAGCACTTGCGACAGGCGGGACTCCCGGTGAACTCTCCGCGGGCATGAGCGCCGAAGCCTTCTGGAGGGTGTACGACGGCCTTCCCCGCGCAGGGCCCGGAAGCGACGCGTGCACGCGCGAGGCGCTCCGCAGACTCTCGCCGCTGCCGCCCTCGCCGCGGGTGCTGGACCTCGGGTGCGGGCCGGGAAAGCAGACGCTGGTGCTGGCCCGTGCGCTCGACACGGTCATCACCGCGGTGGACCTGCACGCACCCTTCCTCCGCCAGCTGGAGGCCGCGGCCGCCGCCGAGGGGCTCGAGCACCGTGTGCACACCCGCAGTGCAGACTTCGGCGCGCTCACGGATGCGCCCGGCACGGTGGACCTCCTCTGGTCCGAGGGCGCCATCTACCATCTCGGCTGGGCGGGAGGACTTGCGCGCTGGCGCCCGCTCCTGCGCGACGGCGGCGCCATGGCCCTCTCGGAGTGCACCTGGCTGACGGACGCTCCCACGGCCGAGCTCGCGGCGTTCTGGCGCGAGGCCTACCCCACCATGGGCACCGTCGCGTCCAACTGCGAGGCGGCACGGCGCGCGGGCCTGAGCGTGGTGGACACCTTCGTGCTTCCACCGGAGGCGTGGTGGGACGGGCACTACGGACCGCTCGAGGCGCGCATGGAGGCGCTGGCGCCCCGCACGAGTGAGGTGCCCGGGCTCGCGGCGGTGCTCGACGAGGCGCGGAAGGAGATTGCGCTCTACCGCCGTCACGGCGACGCCTACGGCTATGTCTTCTACTTGCTGCGTGCCGCTTGAGCGGGGCTGCGTGCACGGGTGCGGATGTGTGACGGGGTGTCACATTTCGCGATGCAGCCATTTCATCTGTGAAATGCAATTGCGGAGGTGAAATGGCGTCCGCACGCCCCCTGCACACCCTCCCTGCGCACAAGGCG
Source organism: Myxococcaceae bacterium (assembly GCA_022616315.1). Lineage (GTDB taxonomy): Bacteria > Myxococcota > Myxococcia > Myxococcales > Myxococcaceae > JAKEEX01. The sequence continues at coordinate 5,858 of JAKEEX010000830.1, read as the reverse complement.
TTGAACTTCCTTGGGTTCCTGTGAGGCGTGGGCCTGGCACGCGAGGTGCTAACGTAGCTGCGCGGAAGCCGGAATGCTGGCTGCTGAAGAGGTTCCCCCCCACCTCTTCAGCGGTCGCGCTGGTGTTCTGAAGAAGTCTCGCGGCCCGTCGCGTCCGTTCGCGGATGTGACGGGCCGCCCTATTTGCGGGCTTCCCCGGGCTCCCTCGCCCTGTCCGCTGCGCAGCCACTCCTCGCGGCGAGGCGTGAGGCACTGGGCGAGGCCGCGGCCGTTGCGTGGGGCCCGTCAGAACCCTCCGCGGTAGCCCATGGACACCGTGGCCGCCCAGCCATCCTGCGCGCCGGTCTGCGCGGGCGTGTGCAGCTGGAGCAGCTCGGCTCCGAAGGAGAAGGCCCCGAGCCCCGCCTCCAGCATGACGCCCCAGGTGCCCGGGGTGCCTTGCAGGAGCGGGAACCACCGGGCGCTCAGCACCAGCCGATGGGCCCTGGTGTCCGCCAGCGCGAACGCCAACTGAGGGCCCGCGAGCAGGGCGCTGCCGGTGCGCACCTCCTGTCCCTGGGCGAGGGTGCTCTGCACCTGCTGCCACTCGGACGCGGCGCCCAGCCCGAACGGTCCCAGCCAGGCGCGTGCACCAGGCGCCACGCGGATGAGCTGCAGCGAGGAGGAGCCGCTGACGCGCGTGAGGAACTGTCCCTGGGCGTGCAGCTCGAAGCCGGAGGCCAGGCCTCCCTCGAGCGGGGGCGTGCCGAAGAAGCCGAGCCGGACTGCCGCCGTGCCGCCGCCGAGGTAGGAGCCAAACGCGTCCGGGCCACCCGCGAGGGAGTACGTTCCGCCGCTCGCCGCCACGGTGAAGTCTCCGCGGGAGCGGGCGCGAGGGTCCTCGCTCGCCGCGAGCGCCTCCGACCGCTTGCGCTCGGACTCGGCCTTGCGCTTCTGCTCCTCCGTCACGAGGCCCTGCAGGCGCGCGTCGGATGTCTTCATCGCCGCCTCCTCCTGCTTCTGGAGGGAGGCGAGCTGCGTCTGATGGGCCTGCTGACGCTTCTGCTCCTCGGCGTCTTGGCGGGCCGCGAGCTCCTTCTTCTGCTGGGCCTCGGATGCCTGCAGCGCCTCGCGCTTCTTGCGGAGCGCCTCCACCTGGGCTGCGTTCTCGGACTTCAGGTCCGCGATGGCCTTCTGCGTGGCCTGCTCCCGGGCCCCGGATTGCTCGCCGATGGACTCGGCCGCCTTGCGTGCCTCCTCCTGGCGCTGCTGTTCGGCACGGGCCTTGGCGCGCAGCTCGTCCAGGCGCCGCTTCTCCGCCTCCGCACGCTCCTGCTGCTTGCGTCGCTCCTCGTCGGCGCGTGCCTGCTCCTGGCGCTGCTGCTCGGCCCTCTCGCGTGCCTCGACCTGGGCGCGGGCCTCCTCGAGGCGGCGGTGCTCGGCCTCCGCACGCTCCTGTGCTTCACGCTGGCGCAGCTCGCGCTCCCGGCGCTCCAGCTCCGCACGGGCCTGCGAGGCCTCACGCTCGCGGGCCTCACGCTCGCGCCGCGCCTGCGCCTCGCGCTCCTCGAGCGCACGCAGCTCCGCCTCACGTGCCGCGCGCTCCTTCTCGCTCTGCTCCGCGGCAGTCCGGGCCGCGGTGGCGCGGGCCTCCGCGTCCTCCGCCTCCCGCCGCTCGGTCTCGAGCTGCGCTCCCGCACTGGCCAGGCGCGTCGAGCCTGCGGGGGTGGCCGTCGCGCCCGTGCCCGTCGTGCCCGTCGTGCCCGTCGTGCCCGTCGTGCCCGTCGTGCCCGTCACGCCCGTCGCGCCCGTCGCGCCCACCACGGCCACCGCGCTGCCGCCTGCCTTCTGCTCACAGCGCGCGTGGGCGTCCTTCACCCACTCGTACCAGCGGTTGTACGCGTCGGCCACCCTGCGGTGGGCCTCGGCGTGCGCGCGGCGCTGCGAGGCCAGCGCGGTGTAGTTGCCCTGGGCGGGCGCGCAGTGCGCGGGGGACTCTGCGGGCGCAGGCGGGGGCTGGAAGGCGAAGCGCACGCCGCCCACGGTCTTCGCGATGGCCTCGCGGTAGCTCGCCTCGTCGTGTGCCCATGCGCGCGCGTTCACCGCCTCCGCTTGCGTCCGGCAGCGCTCGAGCGCTCCGTCACAGGGGGCGCCGGGAGTCCTGCACGCGCCCGCGGCCTCTGCGAGCGCCTTCGCGAGCGCTTCGTCCTCCTGCGCAGACTGGAGCAGCAGCATCGGGTCGCGCCACACGGGGCGCTCGCACACGTCCGCGCGCGCAGGCAGGGAGAGCAGGGCCGCGGCAGCGCACCCGAGGGCGACTCGAGACATACGGAGGAACTCCGGCTTGGCGTCCCGGGGGAGGACGGACGCGGGAGGATATCCATCTCCGGGGCCGCGCCGAATGTGGGATGACTGGGGCGCGCCGGGCCCCGTCATCCACCCCGGCGAGGGTGCCCCCTGTTCACTGCACGGAAAGGGGAGCCGGCCGGGACGGCCACGGCAGCCGGAGCCGGTACCGTCCGGGACCCGTCAGGAACAGCCCGATGAAGGCGATCCCCACCTCCAGCGCGTGGGATGCGCCGCCGAAGCCCTCTCCCCGCGCGAGGTGCACCGAGGTCGCAACCGCCATCGTGACGATGAGCCCCGCGAGCGCGGGCCGGAACAGCACGCCGGTGAGCAGGCACAGCGCCCCGCCGAACTCGGAGACCGCCGCCAGGAGGCCCCAGAAGGTGGGGGCGAAGTCGATACCGAAGTTGCCGAGCGCCCCTCCGAGCTTCGCCCACCTCTCCGGTCCGCCCATGAGCTTGGGCGCGCCGTGCACGAACAGAAACGCCAGCCCGAGGCCCACCCGCATCATCAGAAGTCCCAGGTCTGCATTCCAACGGTTCAACCATGCCCACATGTCGCATCTCCTTGGTCGGGCCTTCGGCCCGCGTCGAGGACGGCCATGTCAGCAGACCTGGCACGGCGAGGGGAAGAGCTGCCAACAGGTGAGCGGAGGGCCAACCGGTTGGGCAGGGAGGGGTGCCCGGGCTCGAAGTCCTGGAGTGGTGACGCTCAGCCCGCCACGCTCACCAGGCGCTTGCCGATGTTCTCTCCACGCAGGAGTCCGACGAGCGCACGCGGTGCGCTCTCCAGGCCCTCGAGGACGTCCTCGCGCACCTTCAGCTTGCCCTCGTCCAGCCAGCGTCCCAGTGCGGCGTCGGCCTCGGGCCTGCGGGCCTCGTGGTCGCGCACGAGGAAGCCCTCCATGCGCACGCGCCGGATGGTGAGGATGCCCGGGATGCCGAGCGGGCCGCGGAGGGGCGCGTCCGTGTCGTAGACGGACACCTCGCCGCAGCAGACGATTCGGCCGTGGGGCGCCATGCGGTACACCACCGCCTGGAGCACGCGGCCGCCCACGTTGTCGAAGTAGACGTCCACGCCTCCCGGACAGTGGCGCGTGAGGGCGGAGGGAAGGTCCTCGGCGCGGTAGTTGATGGCCGCGTCGAAGCCGAGCTCCTCCTTCAGCCACCGGCACTTCTCGTCCGTGCCGGCCACGCCCACCACGCGGCAGCCGTGCAGCTTGGCAATCTGCCCCGCGAGCGAGCCCACCGCGCCCGCAGCCGCGGACACGAGGAACGTCTCCCCGGCCTTCACCCTCCCAATCTCGAGCACCCCGAAGTAGGCGGTCCGACCGGTGGGGCCCAGCGCGCTGAGGGCGTGGGTGATGGGCGTGCGCCGCTCCACCCGGCGCAGACGGTGTGCGGGGAGCGCCGCGTACGCCTGCCAGCCGGCGTCGCACTTCACGAGCTCGCCCGGGCGGTAGTCCGCGTCCCGCGACTCCACCACCTCGCACAGGGTGATGCCGTCCATCACCGCGCCCACCTCCACCGGCGGGCGGTAGCTCGCCACGGGGAAGAGCCACACCCGGTTGGCCGCGTCGATGGAGAGGTAGCGGGTGCGCACCAGCACCTCGCCCGGGGCGAGCACGGGAAGAGGCGCCTCGCGCAGCGCGAAGTGGCTCTCGTGGAGCCGCCCCTCGGGACGACGCGCGAGGAGGACCTGGAGGTTTCGGGACGTCACGGGCGAAGTCGCTGGAGAATTCGCGGCGCCTTCTCCACCACCGCCCCCGGGATGTCATTCCCATTCTGGAGCGAGGGGAGGAGCGAGCGTCGGCACGCTCTGGCGCGGCAGCACACGGCCCACGTCGCCTACTCCTCCTCCAGCCGACCGAAGAGCAGCTGCACGAGCGCGCGGTCCTCGGGGCGGCAGAAGACGTACACGTGGTCCTGGGGCTGAAGCACGGTGTCCCCCCGGGGCCCCACCAGCTCATCGCCGCGGACCAGGAGCATCAGCGTGGCGCCCGCTGGCAAGGGAATGTCCGCGAGGCTGGAGCCGGCCACGGCGGACGCCTCGTCGATGTAGAAGGGCAGCACGTCCCCGTGCAGGTCCTTCATGGACGCAATCTCCAGCACCGCCTGCGGCGCGGGTGGCACGTGGGCCTGCAGGCCCAGGCGGTGCGTCACCCACTTCACCGTGGTGCCGGGGACGAGCGAGTTCACCACGACGATGAAGAAGACGATGTGGAAGAGAGCGTCCGCCCCCGTCACTCCGGCGAGCACCGGGAAGGTGGCGAAGATGATGGGCACCGCCCCTCTCAGGCCCACCCAGCTGATGTAGAGCACCTCCTTCCAGCGGAAGCGGAAGGGGAGCAGGCAGAGCGTCACCACCAGCGGGCGCACGAGCACGCCCAGCAGCAGCCCGAGCCCCACACCGAGCCACGCCACCTGGAGCAGGCGCGAGGGGAAGACGAGCAGGCCCAGCACCAGGAACATGGCCACCTGGCTCAGCCAGGCGAGGGCGTCGTGGATGCGGATGAGCCCCGTGCGGTAGGGCAGCTTGCCGTTTCCCAGCACCACGGCCACCACGTACACCGAGAGCAGCCCGCTGCCCTCGACGAGCGTGGGAAGTCCGTAGGCCAGGAACGCGAGCGAGAAGGTGAGGACGGCGTAGAGCCCCGCTGCGGGCAGCCGCACGTGCGTGAGGAGCGCGCGTCCCGCGTACCCGATGCCGAGCCCCAGCACGCCTCCCATCGCGAGCTGCATCCCCACCTCGAGCGCCAGGTGCCACGTGAGCGGCTCGCCTCTCGAGAGCGCCTCCGTGAGGGAGAGGGTGAGGATGGCGGCCATCGGGTCATTCAGGCCGGACTCCAGCTCCAGCGTGGCGCCGACGCGGCGCTTGAGCTGGATGCCGCTCGAGCGCAGCACCGCGAAGACGGCGGCCGCGTCCGTGGAGGACACCACCGCGCCGAGCAGCAGGGCGTGCATCCACTCGAGGCCGAACAGCATCCTCGCGCCCACCGCCACGAGCAGCGCCGTGGCTGCGACGCCCACGGTGGCCAGCACCGCCGCGGGCCTCGCGCCCTCGCGAACGGCGGAGAGAGGCGTGTTGAGGCCACCGTCGAAGAGGATGAGGGTGAGGGCCACCGTGCCCAGGCGAAAGGCGAAGCGGTAGTCGTCGAACGCGACGCCGCCGACGCCCTCGCGACCCGCGATCATGCCGATGATGAGGAAGAGCAGCGCCACCGGCACGCCCAGCCGCCCCGACGCGCGGCTGAACACGGCGCTCACGGCCATCAGGAGGCCGAAGATGACCAGCAGAAGCGCGGTGGCGTAGGGCTCGGAGGTGGTCATGCAGACCCCTCTCCGTCGGGAGAGGGAATGGGAGGGTGACCGCGGGGAGGTGCACCCGACGACAGCGGCTGCGCTAGGACTTCGCCGAGTTGAACATCCAGTGGATCCCGTAGCGGTCCTGGAGCGAGCCGAAGAGCGCGCCCCAGGGGGCGTCGACGAGGGGCTGGAAGACGGTGCCGCCCTTCGAGAGGGCCTCGAAGGTCG
>JAKEEX010000829.1 GCA_022616315.1 Myxococcaceae bacterium | reverse complement strand
GTCATCGGGCTCACGGTCCGCTTCGCGTTCAAGCCGCTCGTGGAGGCCATCGCGGTGGTGCGCGGTGGGCGTGCGCGCGAGGCGGAGCTCGCCCTGCTCGAGAAGCGCGTGGAGCTGCTGGAGCGCGAGCTCGAGCACGTCCGGCGCGGACTGGGCGCCGGGGCCGTGGGCAGCACCGTCCTGGAGCTGCCGGAGCGTACCCGCTCCTCGTCGCTCGGGTAGCTGCTGTCAGAACGTCAGCTGCGCGTGGAGGCCTGCCCCTCCGGGCCCCACCACCGGCATCAGCATCAGGCTCGCGGACGGAGCAGAGGCGGATGCGCCGGTGTCGCGCAGCCGCTTGCGCAGTTCGCTGTTGTAGGTGCTCACCATGCGGCTGACCTCCGACCGGTGCACCGGGTGCAGGTCGATGTTGAGCGCGCTGAGGCCGAGCGCGAGCCCCGCCCCCGCCCCCACGGCCAGGAACGTGCTGCCGAGCGTCACCTGCATCGCGTGGCGCGGGGCGCACTCGGGCGAGTTGAAGCGGCTCGGGCCGGCGGCGCACCACCCGCTGTTGAGGTCCGGCAAGGTCGCGTGCATGTACACGCCGCTGGCAACGCCGGCCACCAATGCACCCGCCGCCCCGACAAACATCCACGTCCGTGTGCGCACGCGTGCGTCCGACTGTGCAACGAGGTCCGGGCGCCCGAGCAGCTCGTAGAGCTGCGTGCGCGGGACGGGCCTGCGCGCCCGGCCGGTGGTGGCCTCACCCGTCTTCTCGTCGAAGGAGAGGTGCTGCTCGAGGAAAGCCGCCAGCTCCTCGCGCGAGGCACCTGCGGACACGGCTTCCGCCGGTTGCGGTGCGGACGGGGCGGTCACCTCGGCCGGCTGCGGTGCGGATGGGGTCGCGGTCTCCGGTGCAGGCGTGGCCGGCGCGTCGGACGTCGCGGCCGTTGGCGCGGTCTGAGCGGATGCGGTCAGCGCGGTGCAGAGCGCGAGGCAGATGGCAGAACGAAGCATGAGTACTCCCTCCTCTGCCCGGACCCTATCTTTGCAGCCGTGCTGGCCGCCAGTGCTGTGCCGGGGCCTGCTCTTCATCGCCATCGGGCCTGATGCCCTGACGGAAGCACTCTGCGACCACGGCTGCCTGCTCGGGGTGCGGGCGTCCGCGGATGACGGCTGCCCGCTGTGGTGGCGGTGCCTACGGTTGATTCACGGCAGGGCGGGGATTGCACAGCCCCCTCACCCTGTCCCTCTCCCAGGGGGAGAGGGGAGGTGGGAGGGGAGGTGGCTTGAATGCTGGACCGCAGGTCCATCACCAGCGGGATGGCGGTGCGCGGGCCGCACGGGGAGCGGCTCGGCTGGGTGGCGGCGTGCGGTGAGCACCAGCTCCAGGTGGACAAGGGCCGCCTGCGCCGGCGGCACTTCCTCGCGCCCTACCGCGCGGTGGCGGGCATCGAGCACGGGGACGTCGTGCTGGAGGTGGGGCGCGAGGGGCTGAAGCCAGGAAACCTCCACGGGCGTGGCGAGGTGCTCACGTATGTCCAGCCCGTGGCCTCTCTCAAGCAACTCCACGGATGGGACCCGGCGAAGACGCCCTCGGATCCGCCGTACCACGCCAGCGGGCCGCACGAGGGTCCCGGCGCAGAGCCGCACTGAAGGCGAAGCGAACAATCCACGGCCCCCTCACCCTGTCCCTCTCCGAGAGGGAGAGGGGAATGCCTCGAGGTTCCGCTGCAGCGTCCACGTGCGCGCGCTAGGAAGAGGCATGTTCCACGTCCAACCGCACAAGCTGAGGATACCGTCACCAGGGGAGGCGCTGCCAGGCCGCTCCGAGCCGATTCCCGTACCGGCGAAGCACGCCGTGCTGGGCACACCGCTGAAGGGACCGCTGCCCCCGGGGCACAAGGAGGCGCTCTTCGGCATGGGCTGCTTCTGGGGAGCCGAGCGCAAGTTCTGGCAGCAGGAGGGCGTGTACTCCACGGCCGTGGGCTACGCCGGCGGCCTCACGCCCAACCCCACCTACGAGGAGGTGTGCAGCGGCCGCACCGGGCACAACGAGGTGGTGCGCGTGGTGTACGACCCCTCTCGCGTCACTTACGAGCAGCTGCTGCAGCTCTTCTGGGAGAGCCACGACCCCACGCAGGGCATGCGCCAGGGCAACGACATGGGCACGCAGTACCGCTCGGGCATCTACACCTTCGACGACGAGCAGCGCCGCGCCGCCGAGGCGAGCTCCGGCGCGTACCAGGGAAGCCTGAGCGGCGCGGGGCATGGGGCCATCACCACGGAGATTGTCCCGGCCCCGCCCTTCTTCTTCGCCGAGGACTACCACCAGCAGTACCTGCACAAGAATCCGGGCGGCTACTGCGGGCTGGGAGGCACGGGCGTCAGCTGCCCGATCGGGCTCGGCGTCTGAAAGTCCGCGCTCCGCCGCGTCCGGCGCGCAGTTTCCCCCCGACGAGACGCTCCGCAGGTTGGCGGCAGGTGCGGCCTGCCGTCTTGCTCGGGGCGTGACCGCCCGGGGGGGGCCGCGAGGGGAGGCGCGCGTGAGGCGGACGGCGGTGGTGACAGGCTGCATGGGGCTGCTGGCGCTCGCGGGGTGCAGGGCTCCCGAGGGCGTGAGCCCCTGCGCCGACCTCGAGACGTCGCAGTGCGCGGCACCCTCGGGTCTCGTCGAGTGCCTGGGCCTGCAGGGCCGCTTCGACGCGAACTTCTTCCGTGCGGTGCCGCTGGGAGGCACGGGCGTTCCGGTCACCTTCTCGAACTCGGACTTCTCCGTCATGGTGAGCGGTGACAGGTTCGAGTCCCGCTTCCTGGCGCCCGGCGAGCCCGTGGTGGAGCGCGCTGGGCGCGTCTTCATCCGCGCCCAGCGCGTGGAGTTCGACGACGAGCCTCTCTTTCCGCGCACCGCCGCCGGGCTTCAGTCCTTCCGGTGCGGCCAGGCGGAGGACGGGCTCCTCTACCTGCGCACCGACGCGCTCGGCTTCGACTTCGATGGCGACGGGACGTTCGAGCCCGCGCTGATCGAGCTGAACCTGGTCCCCGCGCCGCCTTGAGACGCGGTGCCGCTCCTTCGTGCGAGGCTCTGGGGGCCATGAGCCCTTTGGACTCCCTGGAGGCGCAGGCACGCGCCGTCCTGCCCGAGGACGTCCATGCCTACTTCGCGGGCGGCGCCGGCGATGAGGTGACGCTCGAGGCCAACCTCGCCGCCTGGCGCGTGCTGCGGCTGCGACCCCGCGTCCTGCGGGACGTGGCACACGTGGACACGTCCACCACGGTGCTCGGCACCTCCGTCGCGTCTCCCGTGCTGGTGGCACCCACGGCCTTCCACCGCCTCGCACACCCCGAGGGCGAGCGCGCCACCGCCGAGGGCACCGCCCGTGCGGGAAGCCTGCTGGTGCTCTCCTCGCGCGCCTCGGTGCGGCTGGAGCAGGTGGCGGCGGTGGCCGGGCCGTGGTGGTTGCAGGTGTACGTGCTTCGCGACAGGGGACTCACGCGTGCGCTCGTCCAGCGCGCGGCCGCCGCGGGTGCGAGGGCCGTGGTGCTCACGGGTGACACGCCCTATGTGGGCAGGAAGCGGCTGGACCGGAGCGCGCTCGCCCTCCCCGACGAAGACTTCCTCGCCAACCTCGAAGGAGTCACGGACCGCGCGCTCGCCGAGCAGGCGCCGGACGTCACCTTCGACGACATCGCATGGCTGAAGGATGTGTCCGGACTTCCGGTGCTGGTGAAGGGGGTGCTCCGCGGGGACGACGCCGTGCGCTGTCTGCAGGCGGGCGCCGCGGGCGTGGTGGTGTCCAACCACGGCGGGCGGCAGCTGGACGGAGCCGTGGCCTCGGCGGTGGCACTGCCGGAGGTGGTGGAGGCGGTGGGAGGGCGCGCGGAGGTGCTGGTGGACGGGGGTGTGCGCAACGGGCGGGACGTGGTGCGCGCCCTGGCGCTCGGCGCACGCGCGGTGCTCGTGGGCCGTCCCGTGCTGTGGGCGCTCGCGGTGGAGGGGGCCACGGGGGTGCAGCGGCTGCTCGACTCCCTGCGCGAGGACACGGCGCACAGCATGGCCCTGGCCGGAGCCGCGCGGGTCGCGGACGTCACCGCGGACCTCCTCCAGCGGAATGTCGGGGGCGCTTGACGGAGACGGGGGCCGCCCGCGAGCCTCGTGTCCCATGCGCCTCCTCTTCTGCGTGTTGTTCTCTCTCGCGTCCCTCCCCGTGGCCGCTCAGGGGTCCCGCCCCATCGTGCTGCGCGCCGCGCGTCTCTTCGACGCCGCGTCGGGGCGCGTGGTGTCTCCCGGACTGGTGGTGGTGCGCGGCGAGCGCATCGAGGCGGTGGGGCCGGGCGCGGCGGTGCCGGCAGGAGCGCAGGTGGTGGAGCTCGGCGACGCCACGCTGATGCCCGGGCTCATCGACGCGCACGTGCACCTGGACTCCGAGCGCAGCGACGACTTCCGCCAGGACCAGCTGGACGCGCTGAAGAAGCCGGTGGCGGAGCTGGCGCTCGAGGCCGCCGAGCATGCGCGCCGCACCCTGCGGGCGGGCTTCACGACCGTGCGGAACCTCGGCTCCGCGCACGTCATCGACGTGGGTGTGCGGAACGCGGTGAGGAGCGGAAGCGCGGAGGGGCCACGCATCCTCGCCTCCGGCGCGTCGCTCGGCGCCACCGGCGGCCACTGCGACACCACGGGCTTCCGTGAGGGGGCGCTCGCCGAGGAGCAGGCCGCCGGCGTGGCGGACGGGCCGGATGCAATGCGCGCGCAGGTGCGCCGCACGGTGAAGTACGGGGCGGACGTCATCAAGGCCTGCGTCACCGGAGGGGTGCTGTCGGAGGGGGACGAGGTGGACGTGCCCCAGCTCACGCAGGCGGAGATGGACGCGCTGGTGGACGAGGCCCACAGCCTGCGCAAGCGCGTGGCCGTGCACGCCCACGGCGCCACCGGGGCCAAGCGCGCCATCCGCGCGGGCGCGGACTCCATCGAGCACGGCACCTTCCTGGATGACGAGGCCTTCGCCCTGATGAAGGCGCGCGGCACCCACCTCGTCCCCACCCCGCTCAACCAGCGCATCTACGACGAGCAGCTCGCGCGCGGGGCGAAGTTCCACCCGAAGGTGCTCGAGAAGATCGAGGTGGCGCGCAAGGCGCGGCGCGAGTCCCTGCGCAAGGCCCTCGCGCACGGGGTGCGCATCGCCTTCGGGACGGACGCGGGCGTCATCCCCCACGGGCGCAACGCCGAGCAGCTGGGCATGCTGGTGGAGTACGGGATGAAGCCGGTGGACGCGCTCCGGGCCGCCACGTCCGTCAACGCCGAGCTGCTCGGCCTGGCGGACCAGGTGGGGACCCTGGCTGCGGGCCGGCTTGCGGACGTCATCGCCGTTCCGGGAGACCCCACGAAGGACGTCCGGCAGACCGAGCGCGTCTTCTTCGTCATGAAGGGGGGCGCGGTGGTGCGGCGCGACGTACCGGGGGACCGGCCCGGGCCCACCTCCGCACGGTAGGCGCGGGGGAGCGTGACGCAGGAGTCCGCCTGCTCACCTGCCCGCTCGCCGGGGCGGCCACGCTCCCGGCGGTGCAACGACTCCCGGCGACACCTGTCCTTTGCGAGACTCCCGGGATGGAGCGGACGGACGGACCAAGGACCCGTCACGCACCTGTCACACCCCCGGGGGAGGCTGTTCCAAACGAGAGCTTCCCGGCGTCCTTACCGGGGCCGGCCTCCCCTTTCTTCGTCCTTGCGAGAGTTTCCAACTGCCGCCCTCCGGAGGCCCTGCCCCGCCGTGAACATCATCGAGCAATTCAAGAGCCTCTTCCTCGAGCTCCACGCCAACTGGGTGATGTGGCTGATGCTGGGGCTGTTCGTGGTGGGGCTCTTCATCATCGGGGAGCGGGCCGCCTTCTTCCTCTCCCTGCGTGACGACATCGCCGCCCTGGCGCGGGAGCTGGACGCGCTGTTGCGCAAGGGGCAGTACCGGGAGGCGCTGCAGCGCGTGGCGCGCTCGCGCTCGGCGGCGGCGGCGGTGGTGGCCGAGGGCCTGAAGCACGCGGACCTGGGTCCGGCGGCGGCGGAGAAGGCGATGGCCGGGGCGCTGGCCATGCAGCGCATGCGGCTCGAGCGTGGCCTGGCCTTCCTCGGCACCCTGGGCAACAACACCCCGTTCGTCGGGCTGCTGGGGACGGTCATCGGCATCATCGGTGCGTTCGAGGCGCTCGGGACTCCCGAGACGGGGGCTCCCGCCGCAGGGACGCTCGCGCCCACCGCCATCATGAGCTCCATCGCCGAGGCCCTCGTGGCCACCGCGGTGGGTCTCCTCGTGGCCATCCCCTGCGTGGCCGCGTTCAACTTCTTCCAGCGCCAGGTGCAGTCCACCCTCGCCGGCACGGAGGCGCTCAGCAACGTGCTGCTCTCCCACCTGAGCGCCGAGCCGGAGGGACGCACCGAGCCCGTGCAGGTCCCGGCGGCAGTGGTCGTGGGAGGGCGCTAGATGGCCGGCTCCTCGGGCTCCTCCGGCGCCGACGGCGGGGGGATGATCACCGGCATCAACGTCACCCCCTTCGTGGACATCGTCCTGGTGCTGCTCGTCATCTTCATGGTGACGGCGCGGCTGGTGTTCCAGCCCGCATCTGCGGTGCCGCTCGAGCTGCCCAAGGCCTCCAAGGGGGAGCAGGTGCAGCAGGTGGTCTTCGCCATCTCCCTGCGCAAGGATGGCTCGACGTACGTCAACGGCAAGCCGGTGCAGAGCGACGATGCGCT
>JAKEEX010000828.1 GCA_022616315.1 Myxococcaceae bacterium | reverse complement strand
TCGGTGCTCGGTCGTGCCGTGAACCTCGCCGCCCACCTCGAGCGGGAGGCCCATGTCTACGGCAGCTACCTGCTCGTCGGCGAGGAGACCGCCCGAATGGCGGGAGAGGGCTTCGTGTTCCGCGAGCTGGACCGCTTGCGCCTTCCGGGCCACGAGGTGCCCGTGCGCATCCACGAGCTCGTCGCCCGCCGGAAAGACCTCACGCCGGAGCTCGCGGCGCGCCTGGGCCAGTGGAGCGCCGCGCTCGACGCCTACCACCAGCGCGACTTCGAGGCCGCACTGCGCCTCTTCCAGGAGAGTCACGAGGCCCACGTGGATCCGGCCGCCGCGCTCTACGTGCAGCGCTGCGAGGCGCTCCTGGCGTGTCCCCCCGCGGACGGCTGGGACGGCGTCTTCACCGCGGCCGCCGCGGCGGGGTGAGCCCCGCGACGGTGCTCTCCTCCGCGGAGTCCGGACCGGAGCGCGGGCTCGCCTCGAGCTCCGCGACGGGAACCGAGCCCTCCACGTGCTCCCCGAGGACGCGAAGGGCGCGCTCGGGAGTCATGTGCCCGTAGTGGACCTCTCCTTCCCAGCCCATGAGCTGGTAGTCCTCCGGGCTGAACGGATCCCGCGCTCTGCCCGTGTCCTCACGCACCACCACGTTGGGCCCGAGGTGGCAGAGGCCGTAGCAGCCACCCCGCACCAGCTCGCAGCGGGACTCGAGGCGGCGCTCTGCCACCGCGGAGCGCAGCGCGCGGAAGACGGCGTCGCTGCCACCCCGGCGACAGTCCGGCCCCTTGCACACCGCCATGCGGTACTTCGTCACGGCCTTCCGCCCTTCGCCCCCGTCTACTTCTCGAACTTGTGCACGTGGGCGGGCCGGGTTGCCGCGCCGTGGGTGCCGGTGGCCGCCGGCAGGGCCGGGACCTCGCCGTGGCCGCCCGCGGTCAGGTGCGGCGTCTTCAGCTGCACCAGGCCCTCGCCGATGCGCGTGTGCGCCTCCTTGTGGACGTGCGCGGGCTGCTCGGAGCCCTCGCGCCGGTTCCAGGGGTCCGACGGGTGGCTGACCGGCGGGCCCTTGAGCAGCTTCGGGATGTCGTAGACGAAGTCCGCGCGCGTGTACTCGCTGGGGGTGTGCTGGTAGGTGTCCATCCGGATGGCGTCCTTGGGGCACGCCTCCACGCACAGGCCGCAGACGATGCAGCGCAGCTCGTCGATGACGAACTGCGTGGGGTACTTCTCGATGGTGCGGGACGCGCCGCTCGCATCCTCCGCGGGGTACTCACCGGCCTCGATGTAGATGCACTGGGCCGGGCAGATGGTGGCGCACATGTAGCAGGCCACGCACCGAGGCTTCCCGTCCTCGCGCGGCACCAGGCGGTGGAGCCCGCGGTAGCCGACCGGATACTCTACCTTCTCCTCGGGGTACTGCACCGTCGTCACCTGGGCCGTCCCCTTGCGCTCGATCACGTCCGGGTTCGTGTCCAGCACGCCGAAGAGGTTGCGCAGGAAGTGCCGCGTGGTGATGGCGAGGCCCTTGAGCAGCTCGGGCAGGTACATCCGCTCGCGGATGTCGGTCGTCGGGTCTTTGCTTGCCTGGTAGGCCATCGTGCGCTCGGGAGAGGAGGACCCTTCGGAAGGCGCTCTCGGGTTGAGGGGCTAGTGCGAAGCGGCCACGGGTGTCCGCTCGGGCGTCTCCAATTTCTGGGGAACCGCTGTGTGGGCGTTCAGCGCGTGGACCTGGGCATGGCCGGTGGCGTGCGCGTGAGAGGGAGGCAGGGCAGTGGTGTCCCCATGGGCGTGGCCGTGGCCCTCGCCGTGCGCCTCGGCCGGGGCCTCGCCCGGCGCGGCCATGGTCAGCGCGAGCACCACCGCGATGACGAGGAGACCGCTGAGGGCCAGGAGCCGGAGTGACGGATCCCACAGCACGAGTGCGCCGGTGACGAAGACGTTCACCAGGCCCACGGGGAGGAGCATCTTCCAGCCCAGCTTCTGCACCTGGTCATAGCGGAAGCGCGGGAACGTCCAGCGCACCACCAGCTGCAGGTAGCAGAGCGTGAGCACCTTCAGCCAGAACACCATGCCCAGCACAGCGCCGAGCAGGAGCGGGTAGCTCCGCATGAGCTCCGTGCCGCGGAGCCACTCCTCACCGATCGGCAGGTGGTAGCCGCCGAAGAAGAGCACCACCATGACGCCCGAGAGGATGACGATCTCCATGAACTCGGACAGCATGAACATGCCGAACTTCATGCCCGAGTACTCGACGAAGTAGCCGATGATCTCCGACTCGCCCTCCGGCATGTCGAAGGGGGCGCGCTTCGTCTCGGCGAAGGCGGCGGCGAAGAACAGCACGAACGCCACCGGCTGCAGGAAGATGCCCCAGGCGGGGAGGCCCACGTCGAAGCCGGGCCTGAGGCCCATGGCGGCGTCGTTGCCCCAGAGGTAGCGGAACTGCCCCGTCCCCAGCGCCTCCCCCACGAAGGCGGGGAGCTGCACCGTGGAGAAGGCCATCATCAGCCCCACCAGCGACAGGCCGAGCGCCACCTCGTAGGAGATCATCTGCGAGGCCGCGCGCACGCCGCCGAGCAGGGCGAACTTGTTGTTGGAGGACCAGCCCGCCAGCGACGTGCCGTACACCGCCAGCGAGGCGATGGCGAAGATGAAGAGCAGCCCGAAGTCCGGCGTGGCCACCACCATGTCCACCGTCTTGCCGAACACCTCGAGCGTGGGGCCGGCGGGCACCACCGCGAAGAGGGCGAAGACGGGGGCGAAGGCGAGGAGGGGCCCCAGGTTGTAGAGGAACGTGTTCGCCTTCGCGGGGCGGAAGTCCTCCTTGGTCAGCATCTTCAGCGCGTCCGCGATGAAGTGACCGATGCCTGCGGGCACCGGGCGCCCGAACAGGTCCGCGCGGTTGGGGCCGATCCGGTTCTGCATCAGCGCGGACCACTTGCGCTCGGCCAGCGTCAGGAGCGACGCGAGGACCATCACGAACACCAGCATCAGCACGAGGATGTTGGTGAGCCGGTGCGCGCCGGGGAACCACACCCCATCCAGCCATCCGCCCAGGGCGTAGGCGCCCATCATGACCCCCGCGAGCAATGCGGGGATGACGAGGAAGATGCTGACCAGGATGAAGACGGTGCGTGACATGGTGGCTAGATCCCTCTCACGCGCGGAATCCCGGACTCCCGGTAGCCCGGGGGACGGCCGTCAGCGCCGGTCGGAATTGGGTTGATGCCCGACTTCTCGCGGTTGGTGGGCGCTTCCTTGTCCCACGCGAAGGACGCGAGCTCCGGCACCTTCGGCGCCAGCGCCCGGAACACCTCACGCGCGGAGGTGTAGGCAGCCTCGGTCCCCAGGGCCCGCTGGAGTTCCGCGGCCCACTTCCAGTGCGGCGCCGCCTCGTTGCGCGGCGGGTACGCCTTGCGGAAGCGCTGGGTAATGCCGTCCGCTTGCGTGAAGGTGCCCTCGTCCTCCACGTGGACCGCCGCCGGCAGCACCACGTGCGCGGCGGCGAGCAGCGGGGACTCGTTGGTGGCCTGGACCACGAACGCCTCGAGCGCCTCCGCCTTCGTCGCGAACGCCTCGACGTCGCCCGGCACCTCCGCGCCCACGGCGTACAGCGCGCTCACCTGGCGCTTGGCGATGGCCTGCTCCAGCTCCTCGAAGGAGGCGAGCGTCAGTCCCAGCCCGGCGGCCACCCACGCCAGGCCCTTGCGGTTGGGGTTCTTGTCCGCGGTCATCAGGTAGTGGTCCGCCTGGCCCTGCGGCCGGCCTCCCACGTACACCTTCGACACGCCGAGCACGTCCTTGGCGAAGGACAGCGCCGCGAGCAGGTCCTCGTTGGACGCGAGCGGGCTCGCCAGGACCGCGAGGCCCTTCTGCCGCGCATGGGTCCGCAGCAGGTCCGCCGCCGCCGCCACGGCCTCCTCGCGCGTCACCTCGCGCAGGTCCGCTCCGCGCCCCACACGGGCCACCGGGACGCGGCCCTTCGCGAGGTACTTGTACGAGAGCCGGCCCTGGTCACACATCCAGCTCTTGTTGATGGCCTCGTTCTCGCGCGGGCGGTAGCGGTGCGTGTCCTGTCCGTAGTGGTCCGCGAAGATGGAGCAGCCGCGGCTGCAGCCGGTGCACACGCTGGGCGCCGCGGAGAGGAACCAGGCGCGGGCGCGGAAGCGGAAGTCCCGGTTGGTCAGCGCGCCCACCGGGCAGATGTCCACGATGTTGCCCGAGTAGTTGCTGTCCAGCTGCTGGCCCGGGAAGGTGTCCACGACCTCGTGGGAGCCGCGGCCGAAGATGCCGAGCTGCGGCTCCTTCGGTACCTCGTCCATGAAGCGCACGCAGCGCGAGCAGAGGATGCAGCGCTCCTGGTCCAGCGTCACCAGGGGTCCCAGCTCCTTGCGCTTGTCCTTCATGACCTTCCCGCCCTCGAGCCGGCTCGGCTGGGCGTTGAAGGTCATGTAGTAGTCCTGGAGCTTGCACTCACCGGCCTGGTCGCAGATGGCGCAGTCCACCGGGTGGTTGAGCAGCAGGAACTCCATCACCGCGCGCTGCTGCTCCTGCACCTTCGGGGTCGTGGTCTTGATGACCAGCCCCTCGCTCAGCGCCGTCTGGCACGCCGGCACGAGCTTCGGCGCGTTGGACACCTCCACCAGGCACATGCGGCAGTTGGCCGCGATGGAGAGGCGAGGGTGGTAGCAGTAGTACGGGATGTCACTGCCCACCTGCCGCGCCGCCTCGATCATGTTGGTGCCCGGCTTCACGGCCACCTCGCGGCCGTCCACGGTCACCGTCACCATCCCCGGGTTCTTCGGCTGGGGCTTGGCGGGAGGGCCCGGAGGCGGGGGCGGAGGGGGGCTCGTCTTGCCGTCGTTCGCGCTCACTGCTCCACCTCGCCGCCGATCATGTTGATGGTGTCAAACGTGGGGATGAGGTCCGCCAGGAACTTGCCCTCGATCATGCGCGGCACCCCGGCGAGGATGGGGAAGCCAGGGGCGCGGACGTGGACCTTGTAGGGCCGCCCGCCGCCGTCGCTCACCAGGTACCAGCCGAGCTCGCCGTTGGAGCCCTCGGTGCTGTCGTAGACCTCGCCCGCCGGGACCTGCACGCCCTCCATCACGAGCTTGAAGTGCGAGATCACGCCCTCGATGGTCCCGTACACCTCGGGCTTCGGCGGCAGGGCGATGCGCCAGTCGTCCACGATGATGGGACCCGCGGGGATCTGCGCGAGCGCCTGGCGGATGATCCGGTCCGACTGCAGCAGCTCCTCCATGCGCATCAGGTAGCGGTCGTAGTTGTCCCCGTTCCGCCCGATGGGCACGTCGAAGTCCATCCGGTCGTAGACCCAGTAGGGCCGCGCCTTGCGCACGTCGAAGTCCACGCCGCAGGCGCGCAGGCAGGGGCCCGTGAAGCCGAAGTCGAGCGCGTCCTCCGCGGAGATGACGCCCGTCCCCTTCGTGCGGTCCACGAAGATGCGGTTGCGCGTGAGGAGCCCCTCGATCTCCTTGTAGACCACCGAGATCTTGTCGAGCGACTTGAGGACCTTCTCCTTCCAGCCCTCCGGCAGGTCCCTGTTCATCCCGCCGATGCGCCCGAAGGACGTCGTCAGCCGGGCGCCGGTCAGCTCGGTCACCCGATCCATGATGAGCTCGCGCGCCTCGAGCGCGTAGAGGAAGACCGAGAACCCGCCGAGCTCCATGCCCGTGGCGCCCACCATGGTGAGGTGGTCCGCCATGCGGTGGAGCTCCGCGCCGATGACGCGCATGTACTTGGCGCGCTCCGGGATCTCCAGGCCGATGAGCTTCTCCACGGCGCTGAGGAATCCGAAGTTGTTCTGCAGGGCGGAGACGTAGTTGAGCCGGTCCGTGTAGGGCAGGCACTGCGTCCACGTCACGTTCTCGCAGCTCTTCTGGAAGCCGCGGTGCAGGAACCCGATCTCCGGGTCCGCGCTGACGATGGTCTCACCCTCGAGCTCCACGCGCATGCGCACCGTGCCGTGCATGGCCGGGTGGCTGGGCCCGAGGTTGATGTACATCCGCTTCGTCTCCAGATGCGCCTCGAGCGCATCTGCCTCCTCCGGCCGGGTGTCCGGAGGCGTGGGCTCGACGGGCTTCTGACGGATGTCGGCCATGTGCGTTCAGTTCCTTGGGGAGGTCAGACGGCGTTGTTGCCTTCAGGGTCCAGGTGCGCGCCTCACGCGACGCCGCTGGTGCCGGGGCCGCGGAAGATGTCCTTGATGGGCCGCTCCGGGATGAGCGGCTGGCGGTCCCTGAGCGCGTAGTCCTTGCGGAGCGGGTGGCCCACGAACTCCTCGTAGAGGAGCATGCGGCGCAGGTCCGGGTGCCCCACGAAGCGCACCCCGTAGAAGTCCCACACGAAGCGCTCCCACCAGTTGGCGCCCTGGAAGACGCCGGCGATGGACGGAATCTCGGGCGAGTCCTCGCTCGCTCGCACCTTCAGCCGCACCACCTCGCCTCGCTTGAGCGAGCGCAGGAGGTACACCACCTCGAAGCGGGGGTCGTTCTCCGGCAGGTTGAGCCGGTCCACCGCGTCCATGGAGAGGAAGAGCTTGAAGTCCAGCTCCGGGTCGTTCTTGAGCAGGGACACCACCTCACGGATGCCCTCCCGCCGAACCACCGCCCACGCCCCACCTGTCCGGTCCTCGTAGCGCTCGGTGATCAGGTCCGGAAGCTTCGCGCTCACCACTTCCAATGCAGAGGTGCTCAAGCCCGCTCCCACGGTCTGTAAGTTCGGTGCACGTCTTATAGGGAGGGCCTTTACAGCGCGTCAACGGAATTGCCCAGCCGTGTGGCGCACTTACGCGACCGCGCGGAGTCGTTCCGCCGCAGGGCAGGCGTGCGTGGTTTGTGGCTAGAGTGCGCGCCCATGTCCGACAAGAGCCTGCAGGAGCGCTACGCCCCGTCCACCCAGTGTTTTGGCTGCGGTCCCGCGAATACGAAGGGCCTACGCATCCGCAGCTTCCCGGAGGGGGACGTGGTGGTGGCCACGTGGACACCCGAGCCCCACCACGCTGCCTTCCCGGGCGTGCTCAACGGGGGAATCATCGGCGCGCTGCTCGACTGCCACTGCAACTGGACCGCGGCATGGACCCTCTTGCAGCGCGACCGGCTGGACGCGCCCCCTTGCACCGTCACCGCGGACTACACCATCCAGCTCAAGCGCCCAACGCCCATGGAGGGGCCGGTGCGGCTGGTCGCTCGTCCGGTGGAGGTCTCGGGAGACCGCGTCACCGTCGAGGGCACGCTCGAGGCGGGCGGGAAGGTGACGGCCACGTGTCGCGGCACCTTCGTGGCGGTGAAGCCAGGCCACCCGGCCTACCACCGCTGGGGCTAGCGAGCGCCCGGCTGCCGTAGGGCGCTCGCCCGGCGCGCGCTACTTGCGCCCCGCGACGATCAGGTCTCGCCCGCCGGCCACCGGGGGCAGGGCAGGGGCGGGGCTGCGGTCCGCGAGGGGGTGCGCCTGCGCGGCAATCTTGTCCTGCAGCATCATCAACCCGTCGAGCACCTGCTCGGGACGCGGCGGGCAGCCGGGGATGTAGACGTCCACCGGGATGATGCGGTCGATGCCCTGAAGCACCGCGTAGTTGTCGTAGAAGCCGCCGGAGGACGCGCACACGCCGAAGGCGACCACCCACTTCGGCTCGGTCATCTGCTCGTAGACGCGCTTGAGGATGGGGGCCTGCTTCAGGTTGATGGTCCCCACCACCAGGAGCAGGTCCGACTGGCGCGGCGAGAAGCGGGGGAACTCCGCGCCGAACCGGGCGATGTCGTAGCGGCTCGCGGCCACCGACATGTACTCCATGCCGCAGCACGCGGTGGCGTACGGATACGTGAAGAGCGAGTACTTCCGTGCCCAGCCCAGGCCCTTGGAGACCATCCGCTGGACGAAGCCCATCGCGTCCTCGCGACGGGTGGCAATCACCGGGGCGACGTCGTGCTCAGCCATGGTTCAGTGCTCCCACTCCAGCGCGCCCTTCTTCCACACGTAGATGAGGCCCACCACCAGCGTGGCGGCGAAGACCGCCATCTCCGCGTACCCGAACCAGCCGAGCTGCTGGAAGTTCACGGCCCACGGGTAGAGGAAGACGGCCTCCACGTCGAACACGATGAAGAGGAGCGCCACCACGTAGAACTTCACCGCGAAGCGTTGCCGCGCGGAGCCCACCGGCTCGTTGCCCGCCTCGAAGGCGAGGGACTTCACCGCGCTCGGGCGCCTGGGGCCGAGCACCGAGGCGAGGAGCATCACGGCGACGGCCAGCACTCCTGCGAGCAGCAGCGCCACCGCGAGGGGCAGATACGGCGCGAGAGGAGAGGGTTCCATGGGCGCGGGGGACAGTACGGATGCTCGTTTCGGGTGTCAAACCCTTCAATGTCTAACCTCTTGATATCTCCGTGAAAGGCCCGTCTACCTGCCTGCGCGGGCGCGGAGCGACGCGAGCGCTTGCGGTGCCATGTTCGCGGTGCCCAGGCGGCTGTCCGGTGAGACGGCCTCGCCGTGGAAGTCGCTGCCGGCCGTGGGGACCAGGTCGTGTGCCCGCGCGATGCGCAGGTACTTCTCGCGGACGCTGGGGTTGTGGTCGGGGTGCAGGACCTCGAGACCTGCGAGCCCCGCGGCCGCGAGCCTGCCGATGTCGTAGGCCTCCATCTTCGAGCTGCCCGGGTGGGCGAGCGTGGCCGTGCCACCCGCCTCGCGCAGCATCCGGATGGCCTCCTCGTGGCCGAGCCGGGCCCGCTCCACGAACGCGCCCTGTCCGTGGCCGAGGAAGCGGTCGAACGCCTCCCGCGTGGACGCACACCAGCCACGCTCCACCAGCACCCGCGCGAGGTGGGGGCGCCCGAGCTGCGCGTCCCCCGCCACCTTGCGCACGTCGGCCATCGTCACGGGGAAGCCGAGGGAGCGCAGCCGCTCGACCATGCGCTCCATTCGCTCTTCCCGCTCGGTCCGCAGGCGCGCGGAGAGGGCCCGGAGGGGGAGATGCGAGGGATCGATGAAGTGGCCGAGCAGGTGCACCTCCCTCCGGTCGAGGAACGCGGAGAGCTCGATACCCGGGACCAGCGTCATGCCGTGCGCGCGTGCCGCCTCGGCCGCCTCGGCCAGTCCCGCCACGGTGTCGTGGTCCGTCACCGCGAGCGTCGTCACGCCGGCCCCCGCCGCCATCGCGACGAGCGTGGAGGGCGCGTGCTGACCGTCGCTCGCTGTG
>JAKEEX010000827.1 GCA_022616315.1 Myxococcaceae bacterium | reverse complement strand
TGAGGACGATGCGGAGGGCTCACCGACCCGGTTGAGCTGCCGCCAGATGCTCCTCGACGAGGAGACGCTCACCTCCCTCTGCGAGGCGGACCCGCAGTTCTGCCGCGACAACCTCCCTCCCTCGCTGTCTGCGAACTACTGCGCGCGCGGAGATGGTCAGCCGGGCAGCGCGGACGCGGGGCAGTGAACAGCGGCGCGAGCCCATAAAACCTTTCCGCACGCCGTGCGTGTCAGCCCGGGAAACCGCTTCCCGGAGGTCTGACGATGAACCGCACGGTGACGTTTCTCGGGGCCGCGGGCGCACTGGCGCTCGTGGCCCTTCTTCTTGGGATGCCCCGGGCGGGGGCGCACGGAGGGAACGCGCCGCCCTCCCCCACCCCACCGCCTCCTGCACCCTCGCAGGACGGCTCCCTTCAGCTCGCCGCGCGCCTCTCGCACCCCGTCGTCCCCACGGGCTCCTCGGATGTCTTCGTCACCGTGGACATGCAGGCGAAGGAGATCCCCGGAGCGCCGCGAGCGCCGGTGAACCTCGCGCTCGTCATCGACCGCTCGGGCTCCATGGCTGGAGAGAAGCTTCGGCACGCGAGGCAGGCCGCGCGCAGGCTGGTGCAGCAGCTGACGCCTTCGGACCGCCTGGCCATCGTCCACTACGGCTCGGACGTGGGCGCCTTCCACAGTGCGCACGTCACGCCCGACACGCGTGTGCGGATGCTCGGGTTCATCGACTCCCTGCACGACGACGGCGGCACCAACATCGGCGCGGGACTGGAGGAAGCGCACCGCCAGCTCATGCCCAGCGCGCGCGAGTTCCGCACCAGCCGCGTCATCCTGCTCAGTGATGGCCAGCCCACCGAGGGCGTGGTGGACGAGGAGGGGCTGCGAGGGGTCGTTCGAAGGCTGCGCGCCGCGGGACTGAGTCTGAGCGCGATTGGAGTCGGTGACGACTTCAACGAGGACCTCATGCAGTCGCTCGCCGAGCACGGCGCCGGCGCCTATGCGTACCTCCAGGACGCCGCCCAGCTCGCGACCATCTTCCAGAAGGACCTGCAGCGGGCATCCACGGTGGTCGCTCAGCGGGCGGAGCTGCGCCTCGCGCTGCCCCAGGGCGTCCAGCTCGGAGAGGTGCTCGGCTACGACGTGCGGAGCGAGGGCCGCGTCGTCCACGTGACGCTGCCGGATTTCTCCGCGGGACAGCTCGAGCGGGTGGTGGCCCGTCTGACGGTGAGCGGGGGCGCTCCGGGCAGGTCCTTCGACGTCTCGAACGTCGCCGTGGCCTACACCGATGTCCTCCGGGACCGCCCGGCACTGTCGGAGGCGCAGCTCACGGCCACGGTGACGGATCGACCGGAGGAGGTGCTCGCGCGGCAGGACAAGGAGGCCACGGTGCACGCGGTGCGCGCGCTCGCCGCCCGGAATACGCGCCTCGCGGCCGACGCGCTCGCAGAGGGGCGCCCCGAAGAAGCGCGGAGCCATCTGCTGGGGAACGTCGGAATTCTCGAGAAGGCAGAGCAGGTGACGGGCCGCGCGGCGCTCGAAGCCGACTTCGCCGAGCAGGAGCAGCTGCGCTTGACGTCCGAGGCTGCGGCGGCCGCCCCCGAGGCGCGCAGTGGCGCCGCCAAGGAGATGAAGGTGCGAGCCAAGAAGGGCTTCGGCCAGCTCGGCTCCACGTACTGACCACCACTCCCCGAGAGGAGGTCCCATGTCCGTCACGACTGCCGTGCTCCAGCTGCACCACCGTGAATCCTTCGAGCGCACCGTGACCCGCGCACTGGGCGCGGGGGCGCTCGCGGGCGCGGCGTGCCACCTCCTTGCCGGAGCCGGGCTCCAGCTCCCACTCGCAGCCCTCGTTCTCTCCGCCGTCGTGCTCGCGGCCGCGCGTGGTGACCGCCTGGACCGCGTCATCCTCATGGGTCTCGGTGCGGTGCTGCCTCCCCTTCCCTTCGCTCTCGGCCTCACGCCGGGATGGGCAGTCGCCTCGGGTACCGCGCTTTCAGGTGCCCTGCTCGTACGCGCCCAGCTGTGCGAACGCGGCGGAGACTCGCGGCTCGGCGAGCATCGCCCCACTGTCGCCAACCACGTGCTCGGCGCCGTGCTCGGAGCGGGGCTCGGAGCGGTGGGCCTGGTGGTGGCCCGCATCCTCTCGGCGCGACTCCTGGATGCCTCAGCGCCAGCCGCACTCGCCGTGGTGTCCGCAGGCGTCGTCCTCGCCCTCTTCGCATCCCTCTCCGCACTGGCTGCGCACCTCGCCCTCTCCCCGGACCCCGTCGAGACGCGCTGTGCGGAGCTGATTCCGCAGCTGACGGGAGAGCTGCATGCCCTCGCCTCCCGGGCGCACACCACCTACCGCCAGTGCGGTCAGCTGCTCTCCGCACTCCCCCGCGAGCCGGCCCGCGACGAGCTTGCGCGAGCGCTGGCCCACCTCACGCAAGACGCGGTGGAGCTGGCGTCCGAGTGGGCCGGAGTGGAAGCGCAGCTCCAGGAGCGCGCTGGAGACGCACTGGCGCGCGAGCGCGCCGACCTCGAGCGCAGCGCTGCCGCCGCACGGGACGCCCTCGCACGGCGCCAGCTGGAGCTCGCAGCTTCGTCCCTGCGTGAAGAGGAGGAGCGCCTGGCAGAGCTCGCGGTCCAGCGGGAGCGCACCGTGGCCCGACTCCATGCGCACGTGGCTCTGCTGGACCGCACGCGCGTGGCCGTCGTGGGCCTCCGCAGCGGGCAGGCCCAGCGAAAGGCGGCGGAGCTGTCCGCGCTGGCTCGCCGCGTGCGCGCCCTCTCCGCCGTGCAGCTGGACGAGGGCCGCCTCCAGGACGCGGTGGCCACCGGCGCGGAGCTCGCCCAGGTGGAGGCCACGTCCGCGGACGTGGCGACCTCCGCGGAGCGCGTCCGGCTCTAGTGGATGGGGAGGCCGCCCACGCCCTCCAGCTCCACCTGGCTCCCCACCCGGATGCTCCGCTCCTCGCTCCAGCCCCCCGGTACCTCGAGCACGTACCTGGAGACGCGCCCCACGGAGCGAGGCGTCAGCGTGAGCGGCTCGGCGCGGTGGACGATGCCCACCACGCGTCGCTCCCTGTCGATGAAGAGCATGTCCAGCGGGATGAGCGTGTTCTTCATCCAGAAGGACTGCACCGCGTCGCTGGGGAAGATGAAGAGCATGCCGTCGCCCGCGCGCAGCTCGCGACGGTGCATCAGGCCGCGCTGCCGTGACTCCGGCGTGGTGGCCACCTCCACCTGCACGACGTGCTTTCCACCGAAGGCGTCCGGGAGGACGACGCGGGCGCGCGGGAGGGAGGGGACGGTCCCGGCGTCTTGTGAAGGGGTCGCCGTGCTCGTCATGGGTTGGGCCTTGCTTGCTTGCGTCGGCTCCCTTCCGGCGGCCTGGCAGGCGAGGACGGGGAGCAGCAGGACAGCGAGGAAGGGCCACAGGAGGGTGCGGCGGCTCGCAGCCCCCTCACCCTGTCCCTCTCCCAGGGGGAGAGCGGAGGTTGGGGGGAGAGGGGAGGATTCGCGACGGGAGCTCTTCATTCGCTGTCCCGGTGGAGCAGGCGCTGTGTGAGCTCTGCGCCGAGGTTGTCCGACATCAGCTGCTCCACCACCGACTCGAAGTCCCTGCGCTGGTCGTCGTTCGCGTAGACGAAGCGGATGCCCATTCCGGCCTCCTCCCCGTCCGGCTTGGACCAGACCACGTCGCCGAGGAGCTCGAAGGGCGCCGCACGAGACGGCACGTTCAGCTTGAAGAGGAAGCGCGTTCCGATGGGGAGCGGCTTCTTGGTCTTGATGAACGTCCCGCCCTTGGAGATGTTCTTCGTGTAATCCGCAAAGAACGAGTTGAGCTTCTTGTAGTCCACCTTCAGCTCGATGGGCGCCCGGCCGTGCTGCCGGCCATCCGATGCGCTCTTCGGGTCCACCATGGTGCGACTATAGAGGACCGCCATGGGTCACGTCCTGCTTCACGCTCTGTCCCTCGCCCGCCGCCCCGCGGTGGCCATCGCACTCCTCCTGCTCGCCGTCGGGGGCTCCGCGCTCGTCACCCTCCCTGCGCTGAGCACGCCTGGGTATGAGCTCTCGCTCGTCCTCTCGGTTGCCGTCGGGCTCCTGGGCGGCGGCGTGGGCGTGGCCGCGGCGCGACAGGAGCGGCGCCTCATCCAGGGGCAAGGCGCGAGGCCCCCCGGCGTGCCGCGCCTGGACAGCCCGTTCCTCTCGGTGCTGCGCGCGGTCCTGTCGGCCTTCCTCCTCCTGTGCGCGGCACTGCTCGTCCCGCTCCTCGTCGCCGTGGTGAATGCGTGGATCCGCACGGCGTGCAGCCCCTTCGCACTCATCGGCTTCTTCCCGCTGCTCACCCTCCCCTCCGCGCTGCTGGCCGCTGCGGCAGGGGTCATGAGCGGTCTGTCTGCGCACACCACCCGCGGGGCGCTGGCCTTCTACGCGTTGCTGGTGCTCGTGTCGCTCGGAGTGACGGCGCTCCCGGTGATCGCGGGGCCCCAGGTCTACGCCTTCAACCACTTCCTGGGCTCCGTCCCCGGGCCCCTCTTCGACGAGGCGCTGGAGGTGACGCCGGCGCTGTGGTGGTTCCGCGCGGAGACGCTGCTGCTCGCCTTCGCGGCCTGGCTCCTCACCGCCAGCTGCCTGGACATGCGCACCGGCCAGGCCGGGCGCCCCCACGTGCGTCCAGGCTCGCTCCTCCTGTTCCTGGCGTGTGTCGCGGGGGTGCTGCTGCTCGAGCAGCGCGCCCCGGCGCTCGGCCTCAGGATGAACGACTCCGCGCTCGCCGAGGCCCTCGGAGGACGTCGCGAGACGGAGAACTTCACGCTCGTCTATCCACGCGGCAAGCCGCGCGAGGACGTGGAGCGCTTCGTGCGTGACCTGGAGTTCCGCCGCGCGCAGGTGAAGGAGCTCCTCGGCGAGCTCCCCACCGAGCGCGTCACCGTCTATCTCTACCGCTCGGACGCGGAGAAGCGGAGGCTGGTCGGCGCCGGCCAGACGCAGTTCGCGAAGCCCTGGCGGCTGGAGCTGCACGTCAGCGACCGGGACTTCCCCCACGGAAGCCTCAAGCACGAGCTGGTGCACGTGCTCGCCGC
>JAKEEX010000826.1 GCA_022616315.1 Myxococcaceae bacterium | reverse complement strand
TGAGGCACAGCCCTCCCTGCTGACGGCCTCCGCCTCCGCGGCGGACACACGCTTCACCCGCGCACCGCTCGCAACAGGGCCCCAATCTCGCCTATGCACCAGGCCCAGTTGCCATCCGTGTCCCCGTAGGGCACCACCATCTCGGAGATGGAGGCGCGGTAGAGGATGGAGCGCACCCTCCCCTCGTCCTCATACCCCACCGTGTAGAGCACCAGCCCCTCGCGCGGGTGCAGGGCGAAGCGGAAGCGCCACTTCTGCCAGCGCACCTCGTGGCCCCGGACGTGGAAGCTCGCGCCTCGTGGCTGGGTGATGCGGAGCGGAGCGACGTCCCTCCGGAGCGGAGCGAGTGACTTGCGGTCGAAGTCCTGCGTCGTCGGAGCGACCGGGACGACGCCGGTGTCGAGGACCTCCATCACCCTCTGGGAGCTCATGTTGACGAGGGCGAGGACTCCCTCGATGGGGCGCCCGTAGAAGTTCATGGCGCCGTCCTTGAAGTAGGAGATGGCGCGCAGCACGCGCACGCCCTGCGCCTCCCTGGGGACGAGGTGCCCCGCGGCCCAGGTGTCCACCTGCACCTTGTGGAAGTCCGTGATGCCGCGTCTGCGCATGGCCTCCTGCCAGCGCACGTCCGCCTTCACGAGCCTGCCGACCGTCTCGTACTCCTCGATGAGGACGAGCGGCTGGGCGCCGGAGACTCCCTCCAGGAGACGACCTTGCGCTCGCGCAGGCCCACGCGCACCTCGAACGTGCGGTTCTGCACGCGGTCCAGGACCACAGCCAGCGCCTGGCGGCTGGAGGGCGCTCCTGGACGAAATGCGAGCACCTCTTCCTTCGGCGGCTCCTCGAGGCTGAGGACCGGGAAGAGAGCCCCCTCGGGAAACCCGGGGGAGGAGCGCACCACCTTTGCAGCCGCTGCAATCTCCTCGCGGCTCAGCGGGTCCAGCGGATGAGCGGAGGAGACGACAGTGCGCAGCTCCGAGCGGGCGGGCGCGGCAGCAGCTGAGCTCGACGTCATGACGGGTGCAAGGCATGCCGCGAAGAGCAGCGTCGTCAGTGCCGAGCCCTCTCCAGGCGTTCTCATGGTGCTGTCCTCCGGCCAGTGCTTGTAGACAGACGGGCGGAACCGCCGGGCGGCTCCCGGACGCCTGCATGCTGTCAGAGTGGACGGCGGAATCCCCGCCGGGTCTCCACTCCGTAGCACTCACGCGGCTGGAGCGTCCGGCGCTCAACGCGAGCGCGCGCCGTGCGTGAACGCGCCATCGCAGGCCGCCTCTTCCTCCATACCCTGCCCCCCGATGCGCACCGCCCCCGCCCTCCTGTCCGCCGCGCTGGCACGCGCCGCCTTCGCGGGCGCGCCGGGCTGGCTCGCCCTCCTCGTCCTGCTCGCCCTCCCCCTGCGTGCGGAGGCCTACCCATGGATGATTCGCCACCACTACACGAATTGCGGCTCGTGCCACGTGGACCCGTCCGGCGCAGGCATCCTCACACCCTACGGCCGGGCGCAGTCCGAGCTGCTGCTCGCCATGCGGTGGAGGCCCGGGAGCGCGGAGGGAGAGGTGAGCCCCTCCACGGGGTTCCTCTTCGGTGTCGTCTCGCCGCCGGAGTGGCTGAACCTGGCCATCTCCTTCCGCGGTGGGGCGCTGCTCAACCGCACGCCCACGACGACCGCAGTCCGCCCCATCCAGATGGTCGGCGACTTGCGGGGCGCAGTCATCTTCGAGCAGCTGAGGGCCTCGGGCTCGATAGGCTTCGCGAGCCGGGATGCGCTGCCCGCGCTCCTCACGAGCCGCCCGGACAACAACCTCGTCGCGCGCGAGTACTGGCTCGGAGTGGACCTCGCCGAGGGCATGCTGCTGCTGCGCGCCGGGCGCATCCTCCTGCCCTTCGGCCTGCGCAACGTGGAGCACACGTCGTGGGTGCGCTCCGTCACCGGCACCGACATCAACACGGGCCAGCAGCATGGGCTCGGCGTGGCCTTCAACACGGAGGGAATCCGCGCGGACCTGATGGGCATCGTGGGCAACCTGCAGCTGCGCCCGGACTACTACCGGGAGCGCGGCTACTCGGGCTCCTTCGAGCTGAGGCTCGGTGAGGACGCGACGCTGGGCGTGAGCAGCCTGATGACGCAGGCCCGCTACGACGTCACCACGCTACAGCCCTTCTTCCTGCGCCAGGCGCACGGGCTCTTCGCGCGATGGGCGCCCACCGGCCCCCTGGTGCTGATGGGAGAGGTGGACGCGCTCCTCTGGCTTCCGCAGGGAGGGGAGGGCAACGTCGGCGTGGTGGGGATGGTGCAGGCGGACGTGGAGCTGGTCCAGGGCCTCCACGTCTTCGGGACCGGTGAGGTGCTCTCACAGCCCACCCTGCTGGGCGTGGGGGCCTGGCTGTCGGTGGCGTGGTTCTTCAACCCCCACGCCGAGCTGCGCATCGACAGCACCCTCCGACGGACGGAGTCCGGAGGCCCGCCCACGACTGCCCTCACCGTGCTGGGCCAGCTCCATCTCAACCTCTGACGTGTCCGGAGAGCACCCGCCATGACGCACTCCGTGTGGACCCGTCTTCGCCCCTGGGGATTGTTGCTCGGCCTCGCGCCGGGCACGGCGCTCGCGACGCCCAACTTCCCGGGGGTCATCGAGACGGAGCTGGGCCTCCCCTCGGCGCCCCTCTGCCCGCTCTGCCACCAGGGAACGCCCATGGTGGGCACCGTGGTGACACCCTTCGGTTCCTCCATGCGCCAGAACGGGCTCGTCTTGCTCGACGAGGACTCGCTGCGTGCGGCGCTCGCAGCCCTGGAGCAGCAGGGGGTGGACAGCGACGGCGACGGCACGCCCGACATCAGCGAGCTGCGAGCTGGCGAGGACCCGAACCGCGAGCCCGGGAAGCCGGGAGAGGTTCCTCTGCTTGAGCCGCGCTACGGCTGCAGCAGCACCGGCGGGGGAATTGCCACGGCGGCTCTGCTGCTTCTGCTCACGCTCATGCGCGGAGGGCAGCGGAGAGGTCCTCGCTCCTCCCTCACTCCGAGCTGAATTCGAGGGTCTCCGCCACCTCGGCGTCGGTCAGCCTCCGACATGCGCCCTCCGGCACGTCGAGCACCAGACGACCCACGGCCTCGCGGTGCAGCGTGCGGACGGGGTATCCCACCGCGGCGAGCATCCGCTTCACCTGGTGACGACGCCCCTCCGTCAGCACCAGCTCCACGCAGTCCGGTGCGAGCAGTTGCGCCTCGGCGGGCCGCGTCGGCCCATCCTCCAGCACCAGTCCATCGCGGAGCATGCGGAGCGCGGCCAGCGTGGGATGTCCCGCCACCGTGGCGACGTAGCACTTGGGCAGGTGTGCCTCCGGGGAGGTGCCGTGCTGCACCAGCCGCTCGTCGTTGGTGAAGAGGAGCAGCCCCGTCGTGTCCCGGTCCAGTCGACCGACGGCGTACCACTCGAAGCCCTGAAGCTCCGCGGGGAGTACCGCGCGCAGACGCTCGAAGACGGTGCCCACGCCCTCGCGGTCCCACCCCGCGACGACCGGACCCGCGGGCTTGTGGAACATCAGGACTATGAGTGGTGCGTCCAGGGAGCGCACCTGTCCGTCCACGCGCACCTCGGCGCGTGGAGAGACCGGCGCAAAGGGCTCGCGCTCCACGCGGCCGTCCACCTCCACGCGGCCCTCGAGGATGGCCCGCTCCGCCTCTGCACGGGGCATGACGCCCGCCCGGCCCAGCGCGCGTGCGAGCCAGTCCGCACGCTCACCTGGGACGACCGGTGTCTTGCGTCGCCGCGCCGCCTTCAGCCATCGCGGCGTCTTCTGCTTGCGGCTCACGGCTGCTCCCCGGGCGGTCAGGCGGGCACGTCGTCCTCGTGGTTCTGCGAAGGCCTCGCCAGGACGCGCTGTGGGCCGCCACGCGGTGTCTATCAAGCACCGCGGCACCACGGTGGCCAGAGCTCAACGCATTGCCCGGGTGCTTCCCTGGCCCCCCAGCGACCGATTGGTGCTGAGCCCTCCACCAGGCGCGCGGCGAGCGTCTCTCCCCGGCGCAGGTGCAGACGCACGTGCACAAGGTTGGAGGGAGGAGCGCGCGTGTGGAGGGTCTGATGACGCATGGAGAATTCCTGTCCTTCGTTGCCGAGCGCAGCGGGCTGACCAGTACGGAGGAGGCAGGGCGGACCGTACGTGCGGTGCTGGAGGCCATCGGACAGCTGATGAGCCGGCCGGACCGAAGGACGCTGGCAGAGGAGCTCCCTGCCCAGCTTGCGAAGACGTTGCGCAGTGTGGACCACACCGAGGAGCTGGATCTCACGCAGCTCTACGCGCGCATCGCAGCCCAGGAGGGCGTCCGCCCCGGATTCGCGGTGGAGCACACGGGTGTCGTCTGCCAGGTGGTGGCGGAGGCACTCTCCCCTGGCGCGTTGCACCGGGTCCGCGAAACCCTGCCCGAGACCGTGGGCGCGCTCTTCGTGCCGCGCGAGCCCGTGGAGCGCTTCGAGCATGTCCACTTCGACTCGCGGCACCACACGCTCGCAGAGGGGCAGCCCGGGAGCCGTCATCCCTTGTCCGAGGCCCGACCCGAACGGGCGCACAGCCACTCGGTGGCGCGGGCAGACAATCCGCACGGAGATTCGAAGCTCTCCAGTGCTACCGGGCTCACGCAGGAGCGGGAGCAGGAGACGCTCGCCCACTTGAAGTCCACGTCGTTGGCGAGGTCCCAGCGGAAGAACGCGATGGGACCACCCCACGTCGTGGGCATCGAGGCGTCCACTTGAAGTCCACGTCGTTGGCGAGGTCCCAGCGGAAGAACGCGATGGGACCACCCCACGTCGTGGGCATCGAGGCGTCGCTCCCGCCGCAGACCTGCG
>JAKEEX010000825.1 GCA_022616315.1 Myxococcaceae bacterium | reverse complement strand
TGAGGCACAGCCCTCCCTGCTGACGGCCTCCGCCTCCGCGGCGGACACACGCTTCACCCGCGCACCGCTCGCAACAGGGCCCCAATCTCGCCTATGCACTCGAGCGTCGCGCCGAGGTCGGCGCCGCCCAGGGCGAGCAGCGTGTCCGCGTCGAGCGCCAACGTCGGGCCCAGGAGCGTCATCTCGAGGCCCGCGGCGTCCTGTGCGTTCCCGACGAGGAGGTTGGAGAGGCGGAGCGCGACCGCGTCCATCGCCCCGCCCACGGTGACGCCCAGGTGCTGCCACCCCCGGCGGCCGAGGTCCTGCACCGTCGTCAGCGGCCCTGCGCGGAGCACCTTCAGGGCCACGGCGGCTCCTCCCATGCGGTGAGCTCCGCCGGGGAGATGGGGCGGAAGCGGACGCGGTCGCCGAGCCGCAGCAGCGCGGGGGGCTCGGCATCGGGGCGAAAGAGCCGTCGCGGCGTGCGCCCGATGAGCTGCCAGCCCCCCGGTGTCTCCAGGGGGTAGATTCCCGTCTGCCTGCCGGCAATTCCCACGGAGCCGGCCGGAACTTTCAGGCGCGGCGTGGCGTGGCGCGGCGCCGCCAGGTGCTCGGGAAGGCCGGCGAGGTACGGGAAGCCGGGGGCGAAGCCCACCATGAAGACGGTGTACCCGGCCCCCGCGTGGGCGCGGACCACCGCGTCGGGAGAGAGGCCGGCATGCGCGGCCACCGCCTCCAGGTCGGGCCCGAATTCCCCCCCGTAGCAGACGGGGAGTTCGATGAGAGGACCTGCGGGCACCTCCGCGACGGAGGCCTGAGCGACGCGCTCGGCGACGGCTCGGCGCAGCCGCTCGTACGCGGCGCCTCCGGTCCGGGGAGCACGGAGTGGACGCGCGCAGCGTCGTAATACACGGCGACGGAGGTGAATGCGGGGACGACCTCGATGACCCCCGGCAGCGGCGCGCGCTCGAGCGCCGCGAGCACGGCGCGGACGTGCGCGTGCGTCGCCGCGTCGATTCCCTCGCCCAGTCGGATGAGCAGGGCGCTGTCGCCGAGAGGGAGCAGGTCCATTCGTCGAGGGGAGCGGGCCGTCGGTGAGTGGAGGGGTGCTCCCAGCTCACACACGCCGTAGCACGATGTCCACGCCCAGGTCCTCCTGCCCCTCGGGCAACACATCGAACATGCAATTCCGGAGCTGCTCCAGCTCCCGGCGAAGCAGCGACTCGCGGAGGCGGACGGCCCGTACCGAGGAGCTGGTCCGCCGTCAGAGGATGCGCGCGTGTCCTGAGGGACGTCAGGCCGCGTGCTCGCGTATCTGGTGGATGACCCGGACGGGCTCGTCTCCAACGTGCGCAACGACTGCGACCACAGCTCCAAGACGATCGACGGCTTGGCGCACATGGGCATGCTGCCGGACGTGTGGCAGGACATGCGCAACGTAGGCGTCACGTGGGAGCAACTGACCCCGCTGTTCAACTCGGCGAACGGTGAGTTCCCTCTCCCAGGAGGAGAGGGAACTGCGGCTGCCGCTACCCCTTGAAGCTGAAGCCCACGGCCGTCTGGATGTCCGGCTGCACCGTGACGCCGAGGTAGCTGGGGATATTGATGCCGTAGTCCTTCAGGTTGAGGGGCACCTTGCCCTCCACCTGGTAGGTGTCACCCGAGCGCTTGATGACGTAGGAGAAGGACACGTCCTTCGTCTGCCCGTGGAGGCTCATCTTCCCGGTGGACTGGCCCTGCGCCGACTGTCCGTCTGCGGGCAGGGTGATGCGGGAGCGGTCCACCTCGAGCACCGCCTCCGGGAACTTCGCCACCTCGAGGTACTTCTCCTTCATGTGCCTGTCGCGGAGCTCGATGCCCGTCTCGAGCTTGCCCAGGGGCACGGCGACCACCACCGCGCTGCCCTTCTCCTCCACGCGCAGCTCGCTCGTCTTGCCCTCGAGCTTGAAGCCCGCGGGGCCCTTCCCGGTGAACGTGGCCTGCGCCCCGCCCGTCTGGTGGACGCCTGCGAGCGCGGCACCGGAGAGGACGACAGCGAGGGCGGCGGCGCGGAGGGTGGTCTTCATGGACATGGTGTGGTGTCTCCAGGTTCAGGGTTGCAGGGGCCCCTCGCGGGGCATGGAGTCCATTAGAGCAAGTGCGGTGCCAGCGCTGTGTGCCGCGGCCTCAGCGCCCAGATGCGCGGAATGACGTGCGCCCACCGCGCGACGTGTCCACGCGGGTGGGCACAACCGCGTGGACACTGCTCATCCGGGTGCGCAGCCCGCGGCTCCTGGCGAGCACGAGCAGGAGGAGCAGCGCCGCGCCCACTGCGCCACCGCCCGTGCTGCTGCAGCCGTAGCGCGGCTCGAGCAGCTCCACCTCGCCGGCGCCCGGCGGCACTCGGTTGGGGTCCTCGCCCGCGCGCAGCTCGTCCAGGTCCGGCGTCCCGTCACCGTCGCTGTCCACCGCCTGCTCCAGCATCGCGCCCAGCGCGCTCCTCAGTGCGGCGTCGTCGTAGAGGACGAGCCCCCGCTGGCGCATGGACGTGCCGAAGGGCGTCACCACCGTGCCCACGGCTTCGGGCCCCTGGTGGCAGAGGGAGCAGGAGGGGGCCGAGGGCAGCGCGAGCTCCTGCTGCAGCACCTCGGGGAAATTGGAAGTGGCCCAGGCGGCCGTGGGCGCGAGCCCGAGCAGCAGCAGCCACGGGCGCAGAGCTGCGCCCATTCTCGTCGACGACATGGTGTGGACTCCTCGAATCAGAGCGTCAGGTGGAGCTGGCCGAGCAGCGTGAGGGAGCTCTGCGCGGGCCCGTCCGTGGCGGTGCGGCGGAGCATACCGTCCACGCGGAGCTCGGCGTGCGGGTTGAAGAACCAGGCCACCGACAGCCAGCCGCCGGCCCCGCGCATGCCTGGCCGTTGAGAGAGCTGCTCCTGCGCGAGCAGCTCGCCGGTGGCGATGAGGTGCAGGCCCTGCACCGGCTCCACGTCCGCCTGCAGGAGGCCTGTGAGGCCGAAGCGGCCCTGGCCACCCAGCGCCTTCTCGCGCAGCACGTCCAGCTCGCCCATCAGCACCAGTGGGCCCCCCGGCGCCCAGCGCCCGAAGAGGCCGTGCGCCTGGCGCAGCTTGAAGGGCTCGCGCGTGGACACGTCGTGGTGTGACTGCGCCATGAGGCTGCTGACGCCCAGCGTGGCGTTCTGCGCCAGCGCCACCTCCAGGTACCCCGCGTAGCCCTGCTCCCGGTAGTAGGCGGGGTTGAGCTGCAGGTTGCCCACGAAGCCCATCACCTCGGCGCGCAGGCCCTCCACGCTGTAGGCCACCGCCAGGCCGTGCTGCTGGCCGTCGTTGAGGTCGGTACGGGTGGACGAGCGCACCCAGCTGTTGTGCTCGGGGTTGCGCAGGCCGAAGGGCAGGGCGATGCGCCCCACCCGGAAGAGGAGCGTCTGGTCCGCGGCGTCCACGCCCAGCCAGTGCTCGCGCGACACCACGTTGTTCGCCTCCCCGGCGGTGAGCGAGGCGGGAAGGGCGCGGCGCATGGCGAAGCCGAGCGTGCCCACCGCCTTCACCGGCCCGA
>JAKEEX010000824.1 GCA_022616315.1 Myxococcaceae bacterium | reverse complement strand
GTCCTCCATGGCCTCGAAGGCCTCCGTGCCGCCTTGCAGGTCGAGGGCGAACATGCCGTCCGGGGCCAGGCTGCGGCGAGCGTGCTCGAGGTAGCGCTTGAGCGTGGGGCGGTCGTGGAACACGCAATAGGAGAAGTTGAACGCGACGCACAGGTCCACCGGGGGGCGGGTGACGCTGATCACGTTCTGCCGCAGCAGGCGGACGCGCCGCGCCTCCTTGCCGAGCGCCCTCAGGTGCTTGCGCCGGGCATAGGCGAGGGTGGGGGCGTGCAGATCCAGTCCGATCGCCGTGCGGTCGCGGCGGCTCTTGACCCACTCGGTGCTGAAGAACGCGGTGCCGCAGAAGTCCTCCCGAAGGGACAGCGGCTTGCGGCCGCGCTCGCGCTCGAACACCTTGGTGAGCAGGCGGATGTCCGGCGGGGGATCCTGCACGGCCTGCTCGTAGAGCTGGAACCTGTCGGCGGTGCGCGCGCTGGGGCGAGGCTTCAAGCGGCGCGAGGATCGCGCGTTGGGCGGCATGATCGCAGGGGCTCCGTTCGGTTCGACTCAGCGGCGCGCCATCACGCGCACCTGGAAGCCCATCTCCCGGGACAGGGCCACCATCTCGCCGAAGACGTCGCCATAGGCCACCGCCACGTGGTTGGACTGGTAGTGGGCCATGAGGGTGTCCCGTGAGCAGCCCAGGTCCGCGACCATCAGCGGCCACTGCGGCGTGGTCGCCTGCCACCAGGCATCGCGCACCCTGGGGGGGAGCTTCACGACCTCGCCCCGTCCCACGTCCATCCACAGCGTGCCGTCCCGGACGTAAGCCCGCGCCCAGGTCATGGGCCCGGGCCGCGATTCCCCGGCGAAGGTCCCACCGGGCACCGGGAAGTAGCCCCGGGGCTGGCGGTAGCTGTGCACGCCGCGCAGGGTCTTGGGGTCGTGGTTGAACGCATAGGCGCCGCAGCTTCCGCTATTGAGCAGCACCCACAGGAAGCGTCCCTTGTGCCTGGCGCCCCAGCGCACGTCGTGGAACATCACCGCCTGGTGCAGGCCCTTCTTCTTCAGCAGTCGCTTCATCATCTCCATGGGCAGCACGTTGCCCTGGTCGGCCTCGGTGGCCGTGATCACGACGTCGCCGTTGCTCTCGGGCCGGCAGACGGAGTTGAGCAGCCCCTCGCAAAAATCGCTGGGCGGCAGGATCGGCCACAGGCCGAGCTGGTACTGCCAGCCGATGCAGTCCGCGCGGAACTCCTCCACCAGGTCGAGCACCGCGCAGTACATCTTCAGCTGCTCCAGGGTGCAGTCCTCGGTGAAGTCCTCCGCGTCCTTCTCGCGCCAGTGGAAGCGCACGCCGTTCTGGCTCACGAACTGGAACGCCTTGCGGGCGCGGGTCTCCGCGACCTTCCGGGTGCGCGGGATCAACCAGGCCTGATCCACCTTGTGCTCGGCGAAGCCCACGCGGGACAGGAGCCGGGGGC
>JAKEEX010000823.1 GCA_022616315.1 Myxococcaceae bacterium | reverse complement strand
GCGCTGCGCGGGGCCGAGCTGGCCCTGGCGCTGCGCGAGTTCGAGCTCGTCCAGGCGCGCCTGGACGCATTCCTGACGGAGGCGCGGTGCGAGTGGTGACAGAGCAGCGAGTGACGGGGCAGCTGGCGACGCGGCGACTGGTGCGCGTACGAAGAGTGGCAATGGCCTCCGTGTGGATGGCGGCCCTCGCAGCGGGTGCGTCCGGCTGTGCAGGCAAGGCGGCAGACAAGCCGGCCCCCCCGCCGCGGGAGGTGGAGGTGGCGCGGCTCACCCCGAGCGAGGTGCGGGAGACGGGCGAGTACCTGGGCACGCTGGTCTCGCGCCAGAGCGTCACGGTGCTGCCCCAGGTGGCGGGCTACGTGCGCCGCATCCACGTGCGGCCCGGGCAGCACGTGGAGGCCGGGGATGCACTCCTCGAGGTGGACGCGCGGCAGGAGTCCGCGGCGCTCGAGAGCGCGCAGGCCAACCGCACTTCCGCCGAGGCGAGCCTGGAGCTGGCGCGCCAGACGCGGGCCCGCAGCGAAACCATGCACAAGGAGGGCCTTTTGAGCGCGCAGGAACTGGAGCGCGCGGTGGCCCAGGCCGAGGCCGCGGAGGCCGCCGAGCGCGCCGCCGCCGCGCAGGTCGCCCAACGTCAGGTGCAGCTGCAGTTCCACGTGGTGCGCGCGCCCTTCGCGGGCACCACGGGGGACGTGCTGGTGCGGGTGGGAGACGCCGTGGGGGCCACCACGCCCCTCACCAGCGTGGCCCAGGCGGACGCGCTGGAGGTGAGCGTCGCGGTGCCCGCAGAGCGCGCCCGCACGCTCGCGCAAGGTGCGCCGCTCGAGGTGCTGGACGGCAAGGGTGACGTGGTGCTCACCAGCCCCGTCTTCTTCATTGCCCCCCAGGCGGACCCGCGCACCCAGCTGGTGGAGGTGAAGGCCGCCTTCCGCAACGGCGCGGCCTTGAGGCCCAGCGAGCTGATGCGCGCGCGCCTCGTCTACTCCACGCGCCAGGCCCTGCAGCTGCCCGCCGCCGCGGTGGTGCGCCAGAGCGGCCAGGCCTTCGCCTTCGTGGTGCAGCAGAAGGACGGGCAGGCGCGGGTGGAGCGCCGCCCGGTGACGCTCGGGGCGCTGGGGGAGGCGGCCTACGTTGTGGAGCAGGGCCTCGAGGCGGGGGACGTCGTGGCCACCTCCTCACTGCACCTGCTGCGTGACGGCGCGCCGGTCCGGCCCAGGCCTGCCGCCGGCGCCGGGGCGTCCGCGGGCCAGGCCCCCTCGGACGGGGCCAGAGCGACCACGGGCCAAGCCCCCAACGTTGGCGCTGGTGCGACCACGGGCCAGGCCTCTTCCGGCCGGACCGCCATTTCCGGAGGGAGCCGCTGATGATTGCCTACTTCATCCGCCGGCCGGTCTTCGCCGCCGTCTGCTCCATCCTGCTGACGCTGGCGGGGGCCATTGCCATCCCCACGCTGTCCATCTCCCAGTACCCGGACCTCGCCCCTCCCCAGGTGACCGTCACCAGCACCTACGTGGGCGCGAGCGCCGAGGTGGTGGAGAGCAACGTCACCATCCCGCTCGAGCAGGAGCTCAACGGGGTGGAGGGCATGCGCTACATCACCTCCACCAGCAGCAACAACGGGCAGAGCCAGATTACGGTCACCTTCGAGCCCACGCGCGACATCGAGGTGGCCGCGGTGGACGTGCAGAACCGCGTCGGCCGCGCCGCCTCGCGCCTGCCCGCGCAGGTGAACCAGACGGGCATCGTGGTGAACAAGGCCTCCAACCAGCTGCTGGTGGTCCTGGGGCTCTCCAGCCCTGACAGCCGCTACGACGCGAAGTTCCTCAGCAACTACGCCGATGTGTATTTGAAGGACGCCCTCAAGCGGGTGCGAGGCGTGGGAGACGTCCGCATCTTCGGCGAGCGCAAGTTCTCCATGCGCGTGTGGCTGGACCCCACGGAGCTGGCGCGCCGCCGCCTCACCGCCCAGGACGTGGTGCGCGTCCTCCAGGAGCAGAACCTCCAGGTGGCCGCCGGCCAGGTGGGCCAGGCCCCCTCGCGTGACGACCAGCCCTACCAGATCTCCCTGCGGGCCCGCGGCCGGCTCGCGGAGCCCGAGGAGTTCGGGGAAATCGTCGTGCAGCGCAGCCCTGACGGGCGGCTGGTGCGCGTGAAGGACGTGGGCCGGGTGGAGCTCGGCGCGGAGAGCTACGACACCCTCTCGCGCGCCGACGGCAAGACCGGCGTGGCCATTGCCATCTTCCAGCTGCCCACCGCCAACGCGCTGGACGTCCGAGACGGGGTGATTGCGGAGGTCGACCGGCTCTCCAAGCAGTTCCCCCCGGGGCTCGAGTACCGGACCGCCTTCGACACCACCCTGGCGGTGCGCGCCTCGGTCCACGAGGTGATGCACACCCTGGTGGAGGCCATCGCGCTGGTCATCCTCGTCATCTTCCTCTTCCTGCACGGCTGGCGGAGTGTGCTCATCACCGCGCTCACGCTGCCGGTGTCGCTGGTGGGCACCTTCGCCTTCGTGAAGCTGTTCGGCTTCTCCATCAACACCCTCACCCTCTTCGGCCTCACGCTCGCCACGGGCCTCGTCGTGGACGACGCCATCGTGGTCATCGAGAACATCGAGCGGCTGATGCACGAGAAG
>JAKEEX010000822.1 GCA_022616315.1 Myxococcaceae bacterium | reverse complement strand
GGAGGCACCACGCGCACCGCGACCGACGCACGCGCGGGGAGGAAACTCCCCGGTAAAGCGAATCCCTTGGTCCCTGGTTCGAATCCAGGCAGGCCCACCAATCCCTCAAGGGAGCGTGGCGAGCAGCTCGTCCAGTTGCGCGAACGTTTCGTGCGTGGCGTCCGCCGCGCCGGTGCCGGCCGCGTCGAGCGCTTCCTTCGACGGATAGAGCTCGCTCATGACGAGCAGCGTCTGGCCGCCTTTCTCCTCGAAGGTCACGGTGGTCACGGAGCCGTTCTCGCCGCCTTCCTCGTTCGTCCAGACGATGCGCGAGGGCGGCGTCACCTCGATGTAACGGCCGAAGAAGTCCATGCCGTCGCCGAAGTTGAGGCGGTACTTGCCGCCGGTGCGCACGTCCATTTCGCACGACCGCAGCATCATGCCCATCGACTTCGGCACCCACCACTTCTTGAACAGCTCGGGTCTGGACCACGCCTCGAACACGAGGCGCGCGGGCGCGTCGAACGTGCGCGTGACGACGAGCTCGCGATCGGACTTCCTCTGCACTGTCGTGCGTTTCATGACGGGCTCACTTTGCTTTCTTGCTTCCATCTAGCTTCTCCTTCCGTTTCAAGTCTTCGACGACCTTGTCCAGCTCGCAGAACCGCGCGTCCCAGAGCTGGTGATACCGCTCGATCCACGCCGCCACTTCTTCCAGTCGGCGCGCGCCGATCCGGCAGGTGCGTACGCGGCCGACTTTCTCCGTGATGACGAGCCCCGCCTCCTCGAGGAGGCCGACGTGCTTCTTCATGCCCGTGAGGGTCATGTCGAACTTCTCGGCCAGGTCCGTGATCGACGCTTCCGCGCGACCCAGCTGCTCGAGGACGCCGCGACGGGTGACGTCCGCCAGCGCGGCGAACGAGGCATCGAGGTGGGCATTCGTATACTGAACCATATGGTTCAGTATCTAGGCACAGGCGTCCGCGGCATGCAAGGGCTATTTCTTCGACGCGCTCACGAGGTCGCGAACCTCCCGCGGTGACGCCAGCTCGAGTGCCGCGCTCGCGAGCTTGCGACACGCCGCGAGATCCACCTGGCGTATCGTTGGTCGCGACGCTCTTGCTGTTGAAGTCGGGCTCGCGCCGGTGTCGCGGAACGCAGGTGCGCCTCACGGAGCGTAGGAGGAACAGGCACGCTCTTGCGAGCCGGGCCCGGGGCACAGAAGCGGATGCACCTCGACGGGTGCACCGGCGCGAGGAAGCCGCGGGCAGCCGGGAGGTAGCTCCTGGTGGAGGCGCGGGCGCACCTCTGCCGAGTCCCGCATCTGGGTGAGCGCAGGGCCTGGTGAGGGCGGGGCCTGGTACGTGTGCTGGGGGGGGCCTACTGCCAGAGGTCCTGCTGTGGCGGGCCCCGTGCGGGTGCGAGGGGCGGCACGTCGGTGGGCAGCTTGAGGTGCACCAGCACCTGCCGCACCGCAGGCCCGTGCGTCAGGAAGGCCACCACGCGCCGGCGGCCCCCGCAGCGGGCGCACCTCAGCACGTCTTCCTTGAAGGTCCGCTTCAGCAGGCATGCCCAGTCGAGCCTGGGCGCGCGAGCACGCGGATGGCCCTGTGCTTCACCTGCAGCGGCGCCCGTGTTCTCCTCGCTCTCCGGCGAGCATAGATGGGATGAAGCGGCTGGCCGCCACGAACGTGGTAGCCCGAAGGCCCCACAAAGGGACGCGGTCAACTGCCGCAGTGGAGGCCAGCCATGG
>JAKEEX010000821.1 GCA_022616315.1 Myxococcaceae bacterium | reverse complement strand
GGCGTCATAGGCGAGCAGGAAGCGGACACGGTAGGGAAAGGAGAGCACCCACTGTCGGATCGGGACCGCGGGCAGGACCTCGTCGGCGAGGTGCATGGCCGGACGCGCTCACGGCACCACCGTCGTCTCCTCCCCGACCTCCCACGCGTACAGCGGATGCTCGTTCCGCGGCCGGATCCGGTACTCGATGCCCTCGGCGAGGCTCGCCCGCTGCGCGTCGCTCAGCCAGAGGAGCGCGAAGGTGCCGCCGGCGGTGGTCACTCCGCCGGTACCGGCGGTGACCTCCAGCGGCGGCTGCCCCTCGGCCTCGAGGAGGAAGCGGCGGTCCGCGAGCTCCGTGAACCGCTTGAAGACCGGGAACTCCGGATCGCCCTCCACGTGCAGCAGCAGCGACGCGCGCGAGAGGCCGAAGCCTCCGGGAAACTCCGCGGAGTCGCCCCACACGGCCCGGTCCAAGGTCAGGCTCCCGGGCACGTCCGGCGCGCGCGCGGGGCCGTACTCCGTCTCGCGGACGAGGGTGAGACCGGGCTGGACGAAGAAGCCGGCGTCGGGCGCGTCCTCCGGCCCCTGCAGCGTGTACGCGACCCCGGTCTTCATCCCCGGGAAGTCCTGCGGTTCGATGCGCAGGTAGAAGGCGTTCGTGGAGCCGCTCACCCAGTAGCCCCGCGCGGCGTGCAGCGGGACGTCGGGGAGCCCCTCCGCCGTGAGCCGGAACCGCTTGCCGCTGCGGTGGTAGGCTTCGGCGTACTGCCTCGAGTCCTCCCCCGGCAGGAACTCCTCCACCTGCACCAGCACGTGCCCGGCCTCGCGCGCATCGTCCAGCGTCATGGACACCGACGGATCCCGGTCGGCGGCGAGGTACCAGCCGACGCGCTCCACCGTCAGCGTCGTGACCTCGGGGAGCTCCGGCAGCGCCTCCGGATCGATCCCGCAGTGCACGCCGAACTGGTCCGAGAGAGAGACGGTGGAATAGGGGTTGGGGCCGCCGAATCCATCCGGCGCGTCCTTGCCGGCGCGCTGGCGCAGGCCGATGGAGGATGCGACGTCTGCGTCGGCCCAGTCCGAGAACGTCGCCACGTGCATGATCAGTCCGAACAGGTTCGCATCCAGGATCCCCTGCCCGAGGTGCTGGTAGTTGAGCCGGCGCCAGCGCCCGCCCACGAAGACCTCGTTGAAGGTGTGGCTGGACCAGGATTCCCGCAGGGGCTCCAGGGCGCGCAGGATCGTGCCGCGGACGGCGGGATGCCGGAGTCGCCGCACCATCTGCATCTCGCGCTCGTCGGAGGCGTCCACGATGGGAATGGTGTACACGATGCGCGCCGGGATGCCGAGGGCGCGCAGGCAGCCGTTCAGGTAGATCGCCGAGGACGTGCACGAGCCGCGGACCCGGTTCTCGAACATGCCCCGGGCGTAGAGCTCGCGCTGCCACTCCTCCTCGACGCTCCGCCCCCGGTTCTGGGCGAGCAGCCACTCCTCCAGCTCCGGGTGCACGCGCATGCGCGTCCCGTCCCACTGGCTGAAGAACGTGGTGAAGCTGTCCGTGAACTCCGTCCGGTCGAGACACCACGGTGCGGTCCGCTCCACCAGCTCCCGGTCGTCCAGCGCGTCCGGGTCGGTGCCCTCGGCGCGCAGCTCCGCGACCAGCGCCGCGCGCATCGCCTCGTCCCAGTTCGACGTGGGTCCGGGCCGCGTCCACTCCGCCATCCCGCGCGCGGTCTCCCGCCAGCGAGGATCCGCCGCGAGGGCCTCCGCCGCGGTGGAGAACGGGTAGAGCACCACCTCGAGCTCGGTGTATTCGGGAGTCCGGCACAGGATGCGGGCGTCCTGGTAGTCGTCGCACAGGACGTCCTCCGTGACCGGCCCCACCACCTGCACCACCGCGTGCACCGTGTACGCGTACTCGCGGCGCTCGAGCCAGTCGCCGTCCGGCCTGCCGTCGCCGTCGCTGTCCGCCTGCGCCGGGTCGGTGCCGTACTTGTGGACCTCGTGGAAGTCGAAGAGGCCGTCCCGGTCCTGATCCCGGTCCGCCGCGAACGTCGCGAGGACCACTGCCAGAAGTGCCGCGCTCATCGAACTCCTCCCTGAGGGTTGTTGTGCCCGGTCAGACGCTCGCGCAGGACGGTTCTTCCGCACCGCGCCCTCCGGGAAGGCGGTTTCGCGGCGCGCAGCACCGGCACCAAACTTGCTTCGAAGGGCCACAACCTCTAGTGTCCTGCGCCAGAAATCCGTTGCCAGATTCAGCGAGCCATTCGGCTTCCTGGCAAGGCGGACCGACGCAGGCAACTACTGGCAAGTTGCCGAGGAGGTCCAACGAAGCCAGGGAGTCGAAGGGCCGCTGAATTGTGGACACGGATTTCTGGCGCAGGACACTAGCATGTCTCCCGCCTCCGCGCTCTGCGTCCCCGCGCTCGCGCGGCCTGTAGCGACCCCGACGATGCCTCCGCGATCCACAGTCTCTGCCGCGATTCTCGTGATGCTTTCCGTCTCCGGTGGATGCGTCAGGGAGGACCCGGTTCCGTCCACCCGCTCTGCCACGACCGGGGTGCGCGTCGACCTGGTGC
>JAKEEX010000820.1 GCA_022616315.1 Myxococcaceae bacterium | reverse complement strand
GCCTTGTCCGAAGATGCTTCGACGGTCGTTGAAGCTCCGAGCCCGCCCTTGAGGGGTGCGCTCAGGGAGTTGATGCCGGAGGCGGTGCCGATGGGACCACCGGAGCCGAGGGCCTCGAGCGGGTTGCCGGCCATGAAGGAAGACATGAGGCCACCGACGAGCTTTTCGAGCATGTGCGACTCTCCTGCGCCGCGGGGTGAGTGGAAGGAGGAAGGCCGCGACGTGGGGTTGCCGTCGTGCACGGACAGGGCCGCGGCGGCCAGTGCGCCGGATCGAAGGATTTCAGCGGGTTGTGCCACACGTGGACCCGAAGGCCCGTCCAGCGTCCGGACGGGGCGTCCGG
Source organism: Myxococcaceae bacterium (assembly GCA_022616315.1). Lineage (GTDB taxonomy): Bacteria > Myxococcota > Myxococcia > Myxococcales > Myxococcaceae > JAKEEX01. Next base: position 6,831 of record JAKEEX010000820.1, on the reverse strand, counting down.
CCGGGGCGGCGGCATCCCTCCGCGCCCGAACCACACACGGCTACCCCGCCCGCTCGGTGAGAGCCCGAGGAGGCACCTGTTCATCACTTGAGGAAATCAGCGCGGATACGGTAAGCGTCCGCGGAACGACGTCGTCCGGATGAGGCCGGGCCGCCGCCCGCTCGAGGACTCCGGTTTCTCCTCATGGTCGCCTGGCACCCACACTCGAGAGCCGGAGAGACGGACGCGCGTCCCGACGCGACGTCCTCCTTGGCGGCCAGGCTCTGGGCCATGCCGCGCCTGTGCGTCCTGACGTCGGACGGGCAGGACGTAGGCGACCCGCGCGAGCGTGCGGAGGCGCTGGCCCGGGAGCTGCGGCAGCTGGGACTGACGCCCGGCGCGAGAGTCGTCGTTGCGCTTCCCAATGGTCCGGAGCTCGTCTCCGCCTTCCTCGCCTGCGTGAAGTCGGGCCTGACCTTCGTGCCCCTCAGTCCGCTCCTTCCTGCGGAGGAGACACAGCGCCGGCTCGCCGCGGTGGGGGCTTCCGCCCTGCTCGCCGCAGGCTCCCCTCCGCGTCTGCTGCAGGCCCGGACGGAAGCGCACTCCTCCGAGGGCGAGCGCGCGGCGGTGATGCTCTTCACGAGCGGCAGCGAAGGAGGAGGGCGTCCCGTCGCGCTCTCCGGCCCGGCGCTGCTCCACGTCGCGGACACGCACCACCGGGAGCTCGGCTACGCGCCCGGCACGTCCATCACCGGGTACCTCCCGTGGAGCCACTCCTTCGGGTTCGTGCTCGAGCTGCTGATGGGGCTCCTGTACCAGGCGTGGCTGCGCTCCGTGCCATCGGACGTCTTCCCCGAGGTGGTGTCGAGCGCCCCGCCCCAGCTCCTCTTCACCGTCCCGCGGATGCTCGAGAAGCTCGCGGAGGGCACGCTCCAGGCGCTCGAGGGCGGCATCGTGGGCGGGGCACCGCTGCGTGGCGAGCTGCGCATGCGCCTGGGCCGGACGCGCCTGCGCGTGGGCTACGGCCAGACCGAGTGCTCCCCGGGCGTGACGCTCGGCAGACCGGGGGAGTGGGAGCACGACGACTTCCTGGGCCGGCCCATCGGCTGTGAGACGCTGCTGCGCCAGTCGGCCGAGTACGGCTACAGCGAGCTGCTCATCCGCGGGCCCAACCTCGCGCTCGGCTACGTGGAAGAGGGGCAGCTGCGTCCGCTGGCGCTCTCCGACGGCTGGCTTGTGACGGGAGACCTGGCCAGCGCCCTGGACGGGGGCTACGTCTTCCGGGGCCGCCGCGACGAGCTCTTCAAGCTCGACAACGGGCGCATGGTGAACCCCGTCCCGCTGGAGGTGCCGTACGGCGGGCGCATCCTCCTCGTCGGTGCCGGAGGGCGGGCGGTGGTGCCCCTGGCCCGGGGCGAGATTCCCGCGGACTTCCAGCTCTCCATTCCCCACCTCCCTGCCCGGGTGATGTCCGACTCGTTCTGGAACGAGTGCACCACGCCGTCCGGCAAGGTCTCGCGCCGGCGTGCACAGCGGCTCTTCGAAGGCTCATGATTGCTCTCAGCATCCCGGACCCGACGTCCGCGCTCGTCTTCGACGGGCGCCGGCGGCTCACGCCCTCCGACATCGAGGCGGCGGCCCATCCCTTCAGGCTGGAGCTCTCCGAGTCGGCGCGTGCCGGGGTGGCCCGCTGCGCGGCCTTCGTGAACGAGCAGAAGGCGCTGGGGACGTCCATCTACGGGATGTCCACAGGCTTCGGCCCCCTGGTGGTGTTCGGCGCGGCGCCGGACCCGGTGGAGCAGGGCATCGGGCTGCTGAACCACCTGCGCGCGGGGCAGGGCGAGCTGCTCCCGTCCACCGTCACGCGCGCCATGCTGCTGGCCCGGGTTTGGTCCCTCGCCCGGGGCCACTCGGGGGTGAGCCTGCCGGTCATCGACGGCCTGTGCGCCGCGCTCGCGACGCGGTTCGCACCGGCCGTGCCCGAGTGGGGCTCGGTGGGTGCGAGCGGCGACCTCAACCCCCTCGCGTACGCCACCGGTGCACTGAGGGGTGAGGGCGAGGCGTTCCTCGGTGAGGAGCGCCTGTCCGCGGCCGTGGCGCTCGAGCGCGCCGGGCTCCGTCCGCTCGTGCTGCAGAACCGGGACGCCCTCGGGCTGGTGAATGGGACGTCCCTGACGGCGGCTGCCGCGGCGCTCGCCGTCTGCTCCGCGCGGCGTGCGGTCTCCATCGCGCTGGACCTCGCCGCGCTGCTGGTGGAGTCGCTCGGCGCGAGCAGCACGTTCAGCGCGCCGGAGCTGTTGGCCGCCTCGGGCCACCCGTCCGCGGAGCACGTCGCGGTGCAGCTGCAGGAGCGCCTGCGCGGCTCCACCCCGCTCGCGGGGCGGCCCCTCCAGGAGGCCTACAGCATCCGCTGCACGCCCCAGCTGGTGGGCGCGGTCGAGGAGACGGTGCGGCACGCCGAGCAGGTGGTGACGGCGGACCTCAACGGCGTCAGCGACAACCCGCTCGTCTTCCCCGAGCAGGGCAAGGTCGTCCACGGCGGCAACTTCTTCGGCCAGCAGGTCGCCTTCGCGGCGGATGCGCTGAACGTCGCCCTGACCCAGCTCGCCAACCTGGCCGAGCGGCAGATGGACCTGCTGATGGACCCGGGGCGCAACGGGGGACTCCCGCTGCTGCTGTCCGCCAAGCCCGGGGCCCAGTCCGGCCTCGCGGGCGTCAACCTGGCGGCCACGGCCATCGTGGCGTCCATGCGCCGCTACGCGACTCCCTCCAGCATCCAGAGCCTGCCCACCAACGGCCACAACCAGGACGTGGTGCCGTTCGGGACGCAGGCCGCCCTGGAGGCGCTGCGCCAGTGCGAGCGGTTGAGCCTGGTGCAGGCCTCGCTCGCGCTCGCGTTGCGGCAGGCGAGCTACGTGGGCGCGCGCCGTCCGACGTCGGCCGCCGGCGCCACGCTCCTCGAGCGCCTGTCCAGCACGGTCGCACCGGTCAACCCGGACCGCCCGCTCGGGGAGGACGTGCGTCGGCTGGCCGCCAGCATGCACCAGCGCGGCGACGAGCCCGGCGCGGCGCGGACCTGCTCGCACTTCTGACGCGGCGCTCGCCCGCTCCCATGCGCCCGTCCTCCGGGCGTCCACTGCTCACCACCTGCGGCCCGGAGCCGCTCCGGAAGCGTCCACCACCCGAGCCCTGCCCTCGCGGGCAGTGTTGCTCCATCACCCGGTGTCCCCAGCGTCGTCCACGCAGCGGTGGAGGCGCGGATGGGGCGATGGGTGTGCGTGCTGGCCTTCGTGGGGTGTGCGCTCACCAGCGCCTGCCTGCCCGCGGCAGTGGGGGGGAGAATCATCCTCTCTCCCCACCGTGCCCTCGCTGCAGCGCCGCTGCGCCCCCACCACGCCCTCCAGCTGCGTCGGGGCAACATCGACCTGGACGCCTGGCTCTTCCGGCCGCAGGGGCCGCCTCGCGGCCTCGTCGTCTATCTCCACGGGCGCAATGGCAACCGGGAGCTGGGCGCGCGCGTCGCGGACCGTCTGCTCCCCGCCGGCTTCGCCGTCCTCGCGTATGACCAGCGGGGGCATGGCCGCTCCGGAGGCAGACACTGCACCTACGGGTACTACGAGAAGCACGACCTGATTGCCTGGGTCGACGCGCTGGGAATCGAGCCCGTGTATGTGGTTGGCCATTCGACCGGAGCGGCGGTGGCGCTGCAGGCAGCGGCCATCGAGCCGCGCATCCGCGGCGTGGTCTCCCTGGCCTCGTTCGCCCGGCTGGACGACGTCATCCGCGAGCAGCTGCCCCCCTTCGCGCGCGGGGACGCGCTCCGCGACGCGCTCGCCTCGGCGGAGCGGGAGGCGCACTTCGACGTGGACGCCGTCGCCCCTGAGCTCGCCGCACGCTCCATCCACGCCCCCGTCCTGCTCATCCACGGGACGCGGGACGACGTGGTTCCCTCCAGCCACGCCCTGCGCATCTGGCGCCAGCTGCCCGCGACGGACAACGGCTCCCTCCTCCTCATCGAGGGGGCGGGCCACTCCGACCTGCTCGAGCGGGACGACCTCTGGGAGCGCATCCGCTCGTGGATGCTCTCCCTGCCGCAGTCCCCGCAGCCGCAGCAGCCGTCGCCAACGTCTTCCGCGTGCACGGGGGCGGCTTGCGGCTCACCGCTCCTGCCTGCTAGCCCAGGCTCCCTTGCGTCGCCCGGTGCGACGAGGGAGCAGCCTGCATGCTGAGTCGAGCCGTTGCAGTGGTGTGCGTGGTGGGTCTGGGCGTCACGTCCCTCTCCGCGCGAGCGGAGGAGGCCGTCCGTCCGCCGTCCGACATGGTCGAGCTCTTCGTGGACCGCGCTGAGACGTACATCCGCGCAGGCACCGAGCAGGGCCTCGAGGTGGGGGACACGGTCGCCATCGTCGGCGACAGGATCGGGGACACGGACGAGCGCCGCACCATCGGGAGCGCCTCCGTGCTCGAGGTCTGGAAGCGCCTCGCTCGCGTGAGCCTCGACGCCGCCGCCCGGAACTCGAGCGGGGAGAAGCACGCACGGGTGGGCGACGCGCGCGCCTCCACGAGCGCTCGCAAGGCACCTTCGGAAGGGGTGCCTGCGGAGCTGCAAGGCAGGGTCTGGGTGTCCGGCGTGGGGCCGGCGCGCCGCATCGTCGTCCACAACACCGGCGACACCGCATGGCGGCGCTGCGACGTGCGCCTGCCGAGCAACAAGCACTACGTGCTCGAGGGGCTGGAGCCCGACGCGTCGGAGGGCATCATGCTCTTCCGCTTCACTCAGGACGGCGTGCAGCACGACCTGCCCACCACCTTCGTGCACGTGAAGTGCGCGAACGGCGAGGCCCGCTTCCCGCTCTCCATCTGATCGAACGTCACGCTCCTTCCGCTCGACGTGACGGACTCATGAGCCTCAGCATGACGGGTGAAGAGCAACGCCTCGAAGTGTGAGGTGGCGGGTGCACGGGCTCCGCGCTCGTGCGACACGGCGACTCGGCTGGCTCCTGGAGGGACGGAGGGCTGGACGGGCTGGCGCACGGGCCCTGTTTGCGGCCCGGAGTGACACAGGGGCGCGGCGGCTCCAGTAGCGGGACGCGGGTGCGGAGCGTGGGAGCGGTGTGCGCCGGGGACGACGGGCGAGGCACCACGTACGCCAGCGCGCCCGTCTCCGGGTGGGTGCTCGTCCGCACGGGGAAGGTGAAGTGGGCAGGAGGACCCGGGAAGGGGGTCCACCACTCACTAGGCCGAACCCCAGGCACCTTCGAATTACGTGCTTTCCCGCTTCCCACCTGAGGAGACGTCGACACTCGTAAGAGCTCGGATTTACTCAGGACGTTTGAGCCATCGCGGACGCCACGCTCGCTCAGAGGGGGCCGTAATTCAAGACAACCTCGGGGGTGCCTGGGGTTCGGCCTAGTGAGCTGGAGAAGGGCCTCCGTCCTCTCCCATCCGGACCGCCCCCGTTCTCCCGCAGCCCTCCAACGCCACGTGCGAAGGCACACGCCCCCGGGTGCACCCGCCACGGCTGGGGCCGCCCCGGGAGCGCTCCTCGGGCTCACTGCGGAGGGTCTGCGACTCCGTGCACTTCGCCACGAATCTGGGGCTCCAAGCCTTCACCTCGCATCCTGAAGCTCATTAGGCGCAGATCGGAGCGGCGGCAAGGAAGGCGATCGAGCTCGGCGGCGTCGACGTGCTCTTCAACAACGCAGGGTCTACCGCTTCTTCGCCGGCGGGCCATTCTGGGCCACCGCGGCCTTCACGAGCGCCTTGAACGCGCCTGCGGCGACCTTCTCCCCTTCGTGGATGTCGATCGTCCTTCGCGTGTTGCCTTCCAAGCTGGAATTGAAGAGGCGCGATGGGTCTGGGATGCTGGCCCCCCGGGCGAACGTGAGCTTCACGACCTTCGTATACGTCTCCCCGGTGCAGACAATCCCGTTGTGCGACCAGACCGGGACCCCCGCCATCGCATTCGACGGCTTCCTCCATTTCCGCTCCTCGATCATCTCGGGGTCGGCTTCCAGGATCAGCGCCCGCATGCGGGCCAGGGTCTCCTCGCGCCAATCCCCCAGGTCGCGGATCCGCTGGTCGATGAGCCGGGAAGCGGGTTTCCCGGTCGCCGTGGCGCTTGGCTTCGAACCCGTCCGCGCCGCCGCCTTCTTGCTGAGCGCGGCAGGCTTGCGGGACCTGGTCGTCGTGTTCGCGGGGGTCTTCCTGGTCGCCGCGGACTGCTTTGCGGAGCTCGTCTTCTTGGCGGGCTTCGTCGTCTTGTTGCGAGGGGTTGCTGCCATGGACTCCTACGCTTCGCCGTGAGGCAAACAGCGAAATCCGGACCCTCCCAGATCGGGTCGGGGCCAGCAAGGCGCATCGCCCTTCGCCCGGCGAGGAGCTCCTCATCCCCGCCCGCACGCGGCACTCGGTCCGGAACCTGAGGCGCGGCGAGTCGCGTTGGCTGTACGGCTGCCGGCGATGACGACGATCGACACCATCGGGCACTCGCGCCCGGCGCTCGGCGCTCGAGCGCGCCAGCGCCGATCCCGGGCGGCCCGATCCGCGCGCTTGACAATCAATAAGCGGCAGCTTATGTGTTGTGCATGCAGAGCGCGGCCGCGGCCGAAAACAAGATCTTCCAGGCGCTGGCCGACCCCAGCCGCCGGGCGATCTTCGAGTCGCTCACGCGCGGCGAAGCGGCGGTGAAGGACCTCACCGCGCGCTTCGACATCTCGCAGCCGGCGGTCTCGCAGCACCTCGCCACCTTGAAAGAGGCCGGCCTGGTGAACGGCCGGCGCGAGGGGCGCTGCGTCTATTACCGGGTGGAGCCGCGCGGGATGAAGCCGCTCATCGACTGGATCGCGCACT
>JAKEEX010000819.1 GCA_022616315.1 Myxococcaceae bacterium | reverse complement strand
GTAGCCGCGACCGCGGGCGCTGCAGAACGCGGCGCCTCGCGCCGTGCCCCACTCTACCCACCGCAGACGGGTGCATCACGCACGCTTGCCGAAAGGACACGCCGGCCGTGGACGAGCAGCTCCTGGCCCCGCGGGTCCTGCACACGGATTTCACCGAACCGGCCGTCGAGCACCGGGCTCGCCACCACGCCGAGGCGACCGCTGAGCTCGTGCTTGGCGGTGGCGCCCCGGCCGCCGGTGTCCACCAGCCGCGCGGCCAGCCCGGCGAAGAGACGCACCGCCACCAGCCCCACCACAGAGGAGGACGCCAGCGACACGGGGAAGGCCCAGCCCGGATAGTGGCCCTCGTGGGCCTCGAAGACCCACCGGTTGACGGCGAGGCCGGTGAAGCCCGCGAAGATGCAGAAGGTGACCCAGACCACCATCAGCGGCACGCGCCCCACCCCGAAGAGGGCGAGCAGCCCACCGGCATCGCCATCAGCGAGCGCGTCGTGCCCGACGTCCGCGTGGTGGTCGAGCTCCGAGTCACCGCCGACCAGCCCGAGGAGCTGGAGCGCGAGGAAGACCGCCACCAGGCCGAGCATCACCAGCGACGGCAGGTTCCACGCGTGATTGAGGAAACTCCAGAACCCCAATGCCCCTCCCGACCGACTGCCGCGGGGAGTCTAACGGGGCGGCGTCGGGGCTTCAAAGGCATCCGGGTGCTCGACCCGCACCCTCCCCCGTTCCGGGGAGCGCCGTGGCCTGCACGGGGGGGCTGGAGGTAGGGCGCGTGGGCGACCTGCCCGGAGCACCTAGCGCAGCAGCGCGGTGATGATGCGCGCACCCTGGTTGTCCAGGTGCGAGTGGCCGACGCCCATGGACTGGAGCAGCGTGGCGTGGATGTCCGCAGGGCGCAGCGGCACGCCGCCGGTTCCGGCATCGCTCACGAGGCCGGTGGCAGGGTCGATGGCCTGCGCGGCCATCTTCACGTCGCTCGAGGCACCCACCACCACGTCGCCTCGGATTCCCGGCCCGGCCACCATGCAGCTGGAGCACAGGTGGTGGTCGCGTCCGTCGCGGGAGTTGAGCAGCGGGGTGCGGGCGAACTCGCTGAAGACGAGCAGCGTGGTGCGCGACCACACGCTCGTCCCGGTGCCCTGGTACTCCGCCGCCTTGAGGAAGGAGATGAGGCGCCCGAGCGCGTCGAGGCCGACACGGAGCTCGGTGGCGTGGTTGACGCCCCAGTCGTCGTGGTCATCCAGGCCCGACGAGAGCGTCACGCTCACCGCCTGCGCATAGCCACGTGCCAGCGCCTGGCCCGCCAGCGCGGCGCGGCCCTTCACCCCGCTTGCATCCGCCGACGTCATCGCCATGGCGGTGAAGAGGTCGGCCACCTCGGGCACGGGTGGGCTCTTGCCGAAGTCGAAGAGGCTGTAGCCCCCGGACTGGACCATCGTGCGGGCCCGCTGCCGGCTCGCGCGGTAGAGGCTGGCCTGCGCCTGCGGACCGTCCAGCTGCGCGCCCTCGCACGCCACCGCCTGGTAGTCCGCGAGCAGCTGGGCGCTGGCCGCGGGCAGCTGCGTCCCGTCCGGGCGCAGCACGGCCAGCACGTCGGTGTACCCGTTCACCTGGATGGGGCTGGCGTAGGCCGCGAGGCCCTGGTTGTAGCCCTCGGTCTGGATGGCGAGATTGGGGATGTCCTTCGCCTCGCCCGCCGCGGCCGCCACCACGGTGCTCACCGAGCTGCCGCTCGCGGAGAGGCCTCGGGGGAACTTCCCGGTGAGGAAGTAGCGCCGGCCCACCTCGTGGGTGAGCGTGCCCATGTTGACGCCGCGCAGGAGCGCCAGGTCCGCCGAGTGGGCCATGAGGCTGGGCGTCACCGCCGGGCCGAAGCTGAGGTTGCCGGCGCGCTGCACCCCGCTCGGCGTGGTGGTGAGCACCTGCCTCACCTCCGCGTCCGTCACCTGGTCGTAGGCGGGGTGGATGCCGGTGCCCGTGCGCTCGTAGGGCGCGCTCCCGGCGAAGCGGGGGTCGGTGTGGTCGCGCGGGTCGAGCGCCAGCAGCTGGTCCCAGCCGCCGGCGAAGTAGCAGACGAGCAGCAGGCCGTCCGGGGCCGCCTGGGCGCGGGCCTCGGAGGGCCACACCCCCGTGCGGAGGGCCATCCCACCGGCGGCCAGCCCGGCAATCTCGAGAAACCTGCGGCGCGTGAAGTGCGTCATGGGGCGCGTGCCTCCGGAGGGGAGCCGGGCTCAGTACAGGTGGAACTCGGGCGCGGTCACCAGCGCCACGCAGACGACCCGCCACCCCTCC
>JAKEEX010000818.1 GCA_022616315.1 Myxococcaceae bacterium | reverse complement strand
TGAAGTCCACGCCCTTCACCTTCGCGAGCGCGGCCATGTACGTGGCGCCGCCCGAGATTTGAATGTCCTTCGGGCGCACCGTCTCGATGGTGACGGGGGATTCGAGCCGCTTCTCCGGGAACTTGGTGCCGACGACGACCATCTCCTGGCCGAAGACGTTCTCCTCGAGCTCGAGCGCGGCTTCGACGGTGGCCGTCTCACCCGCGGCCAGCTTCACCGGGAGGAAGGCGTCCTTGTGCACGGGGAATGAGACTTGAAGTTGGTAGTCCGCCGCGGGCAGCCCCGTAATTTCGAAGCGGCCCTCCTCGTCCGTGGTGACGACCTTGTCCGTCCCCGTGACTGTGACGGTGGCCTCCGGGAGAGGACCCTTCGAGTCCTTGGCCCGGACGGTTCCGCGGATGGTGCCGCCCTCGTCCGCGAGGGCACACGTCGCGGCGAGGAGTGAGACGACGGTGATGAGACGAACGGCCTGTTTCACGACGACCCCCTCGGTTCATGGCGTCGGGCCACAGCACCTTGAGGGGTGCCAGGGTCCATCCCGCCTTCGAGTTCGAGCCCGCCCGGGAAGAGGCAGGTCAGAGCCGAGCAGACTTGAAAGTTGAATCAGACGTCAACTCCGCACCCCACCCTTTCGTCGCCTCCCAGCGCCTGACACGCGGCGTCACACCCGTGGCGCACGGCGTCGACGAGGTGCACATTGGGGTGTGGGGGCTCCCATGAAGCGAGTCGGCGAGCTGATGACGAGGGACGTGGTGACGCTGAAGGAGACCGACAGCCTGGCGCGTGTCGACCTCCTCCTCAGCCGGGCCCGCATCCGCCATCTCCCCGTCGTGCGCGGACGCCGGCTGGTGGGGCTCCTCACCCACCGTGACCTGCTGCGCGCGATGGCCTCGGTGTGCCAGGGCGAGCGGGAGGTGTGGGTCATGGACGTGATGGTGAGGGACGTGGCCACCGTCCAGCCGGAGACGCCCGTGCGCGAGGCCCTGCACCAGATGGTGAGCAACAGGTACGGATGCCTTCCCGTCCTCGATGGGAGCGGGGAGCTCATGGGAATCCTCACGGACTCGGACCTGCTGCGCTACTGCGACGAGCTGCTCTGGGAGAAGGACCTCCAGGAGGCGCCCGGGGAGTATCGCTGAGCGCCACGCCGTCGTGGGTCCTCCACGCAGGTCAGGCGTTCCACCATCGTCCGGCGGGCGCGAGTGAAGGTCGTGTGCAGAGCAGGTGCGGAGGCCTGCGCTGCAACCGCCCCCGGCTCCCTGCATCCTTCGCCGCGCCGTCGCCGTCCCACTTCGAGCCTTGGAGGCCCGCAATGTCCCTCACTGTCTTCGTCACCGGCGCCACTGGCCAGCAGGGCGGCACGCTCGCCCGCCAGTTGCTGAAGCGCGGCCACCGCGTGCTCGCGCTCACCCGCACACCCGACGCCCCGGCCGCGAAGGCGCTCGAACGCGCTGGTGCCAGCCTCGTCCAGGGTGACTTCGAGAAGCCCGACACGCTCGTCTCCGCCATGAAGGGCGTGGACGCCGTCTTCCTCATGGGCACTCCGTTCACCCCCGGCGGCCCCGAGGCCGAGGTGCGTGAGGGGAAGGCCGCCGTGGACGCTGCCCGACAGGCAGGCGTGAAGCACCTCCTCTACTCCTCCGTCGGCGGGGCGGCGAAGCGCACCGGCATCCCCCACTTCGACTCCAAGCACGAGGTGGAGCAGGCCGTGCGCGCCTCGGGCGTTCCCTTCACCATCGTGGGTCCGGTCTGGTTCATGGAGAACTTCACCGGGCCGATGTTCGGCGGAACGCTCCCGCAGGGGACGCTGGCGCTCGCCCTCCCTCCCAAGCGGGGTCTGCAGATGGTGGCGCTCGCGGACCTGGGCGCTGTCTACGTCCGGGTGCTGGAGAACCGGGACCGCTTCCTCGGACGGCGCTTCGACTTCGCCTCGGACGAGGTGAGCGGAGAGCAGGCGGTGGCCCATCTCTCGCGCGCCATCGGCCGGCCCATCACCTACACCGAGGTGCCCGTGGCCGCGGTGCGCCAGCAGAGCGAGGACCTCGCGCGCATGTACGAGTGGTTCAACAGCGAGGGCTACCAGTCGGACCTCGCCGCGCTCCGGCGCGAGTTCCCCGACGTGGCCTGGCACAGCTTCGAGGCGTGGGCGAAGGAGCAGGACTGGAGCCAGCTCATGCCGCCCCCAGGCGCCGGCGCGGGCACGAACGCCCGCCCCAAGACAGGACGGTAGTGGCACACGACGCCATCCGACGCGGTGCACGGAGTCCATGCCATGTCGCAACGCCCCTCGCTCCGCGCCCTGAGGCTGGGCGCCCTCGTCACCGTGCTCGCGCTCGCAGTGGCACGAGGCGGGGCGGGGACCGCGGATGCCGGGACGGCCCCGTCCATTGCTCCCGTCATCACGTGGACCGGGGGACTCAGCACCCCCGAATCCGTCGTGCACGACGCGCGCGCGGACCTCTACTACGTCAGCAACATCCACGGCGGCTCCCTGGACGTC
>JAKEEX010000817.1 GCA_022616315.1 Myxococcaceae bacterium | reverse complement strand
GCTCAAGAAGACGACCCTCGGCGAAGGCGCCAAGGCGCCCCACCTTTCCTACCTGGGCGACGCCACCATCGGCGCGCGGGTCAACGTGGGCGCCGGCACCATCACCTGCAACTACGACGGCACGGCCAAGCACCCCACGCGCATCGAGGCGGAGGCGTTCATCGGCAGCGACACCACGCTGGTGGCCCCGGTGACCGTGGGACGAGGGGCCTACGTGGGGGCGGGCAGCGTCATCACGGAGGATGTGCCCCCGGACGCCCTCGGCCTGGGGCGGGCACGCCAGGTGAACAAGGCCGGCTGGGCGAGCCGCCGTCGGACCGGCCGGAGCGAGAAGGCCGGCTGATCCCATGTGCGGCATCGTCGGCTACGTGGGGCCGCGCGACGCCGTTCCCGTGATCCTGGAGGGCCTCCGCCGGCTCGAGTATCGGGGCTACGACTCCGCCGGCCTGGCGGTGGTCCAGGGCGGGCGGCTGGAGCGGCGACGCGCGGCGGGCAAGCTCAGCAACCTCGAGCAGAGCCTGCGGGCGGAACCGCTGGAGGGTGCGTTCGGGGTGGGGCACACCCGGTGGGCCACCCACGGGCGCCCCAGCGAGGAGAACGCCCACCCCCACCAGGACTGCCAGGGCCGGGTGGTGGTGGTCCACAACGGCATCATCGAGAACTACCTGGCCCTCAAGCAACGGCTGGTGAGCGCCGGCCACCGGCTGGTCACCCAGACCGACACCGAGGTGGTGGCCCATCTGGTGGAGTCCCACCTCGACGGCCCCGGCTCGCTGGAAGGGGCCGTGCGCAAGGCGATGCAGGAGATCGAGGGCATCTACGCGCTGGTCCTGCTCGACCGCGACGAGCCGCAGCGCCTGGTGGGCGCGCGCCAGGGGCCACCGCTCGTGGTGGGCCTGGGCCAGGGCGAGCACTTCCTCGCCTCCGACATCCCCGCCCTCCTCCCGTACACGCGCGAGTTCCTGTTCCTCGACGACGGCGAGGTGGTGTCGGTGAGCCCGGACGGCGTCCGCCTGACCGACGCCGCCGGCGTCCCCGTGCAGAGATCGCCGCAGCGCATCACCTGGGACCCGGTGCAGGCGGAGAAGGGCGGCTACCGCCACTTCATGCTCAAGGAGATCCACGAGCAGCCTCGCGCCGTGCGCGACACCTTGCTCGGGCGCATCGGCCTGGAGGACGGCGAGGTCCATCTGGAGGAGCTGGGGGCGGCCGCCGACGAGCTGCGGCGCGCCCGGCGGGTGCTGCTGCTGGCCTGCGGCACGAGCTGGCACGCGGCCCTGGTGGGGAAGTTCCTCCTGGAGCAGGTGAGCGGGGTGCCGGCCGAGGTGGACTACGGATCCGAGTTCCGCTACCGCACACCCATCGTGAACGAGCACACCCTGGCGGTGGCCATCAGCCAGAGCGGGGAGACGGCGGACACGCTGGCCGCCTTCCGCGAGGCGAAGGAGAAGGGAGCGCTCCCCGTCGCCATCTGCAACGTGCAAGGCTCCATGCTCACCCGCGAGGCCCTCGGGACGCTGCCCACCCACGCCGGCCCGGAGATCGGGGTGGCTTCCACCAAGGCCTTCACCTCACAGATCGTGGCCCTCGCCCTGCTGGCCCTGCACCTGGGCCGCCTGCGCGGATCGCTCTCCCGGGAGCGCTGCCGGGAGCTGCTCCAGCAGCTCGCGCGCGTTCCCCACGGCATGGAGAACGCGCTCCTGGCCTCCGCGCACATCGACGAGCTCTGCAAGCCGCTGGCCCGGGCCTCCGGCTTCCTCTTCCTCGGACGTGGCATCAACTATCCCATCGCCCTC
>JAKEEX010000816.1 GCA_022616315.1 Myxococcaceae bacterium | reverse complement strand
GTACCCGTTCAGGCGTCTCAGGTTGGTTGAGGGGGAAGGTGCCTCTCGGCCGGCGAGCAGGCTGGCGCTCGACGTGGGCTGAGGAGGCGTGGGAGAGCGCAATGCGTGACGGCCCCGGACGCGAAGGACGCGCGCATCGCGGAGTTGGAAGCGGCGGTGGCCGCGCGCGACGCCGTCATTGCGGAGTTGAGGGCCGAGCTTGCGGCGCTGCGGGCCGAGGTGGCGGAGTTGAAGGCGCGCCTCAACACCAACAGCACCAACAGTGGCAAGCCGCCCTCCAGCGATGGCCCCGAGGTGCAGCGTCGGCCGCGCAAGAAGAAGGGGCGCAAGCGCGGCGGACAGCCCGGGCACAAGGGGACGCGGCGGCAGCTTGTGCCCACCGAGGCGTGCAGCAAGGTGGTGCCGGTGTCCCCGGGCCCGTGCATCGCCTGCGGGGGCGAGGTGAAGGTGCGGCCGGACGCCCCGCCATTCTTTCGGCACCAGGTGTGGGAGGTGCCCGAGGTGAAGCCGCTGGTGACGGAGTACCAGCTGCATGCGGGCCCTTGCAGCGGGTGCGGACGGTGGCACATGGCCCAGCTTCCCGAAGGCGTGCCAGAGGGGGCCTTCGGCCCTCGCCTCACCGCGCTGGTGGCGTACATGACGGGCGGCATGCGCTTGTCGAAGCGGCTTGTGAAGGCCTTCCTCGCGGACGTCATGCGGGTGCCGGTGGGGTTGGGCCAGGTGACGAGGCTGGAGGCGCAGGTGTCCTCGGCGCTGGAGGTGCCGGTGGAGAAGGCACACGAGTACGTGCGTCAGCAGAAGGTGGCCAACGGCGACGAGACGCGCTGGCGCCAGGAGGGCAAGACTGCCTGGCTGTGGGTGGTGGCCACCGCCCTCGTCACCGTCTTCCGCATTGCGACGAGTCGCGGCTCGGACGTAGCCCGGGCCCTGCTGAAGGGCTTCGAGGGCTTCTTCGTCTCCGACAGGTACTCGGGCTACGCGTGGGTGGACACCCTGCGGCGGCAGGTATGCTGGGCGCACTTGCTTCGCGACTTCCTCGGCTGGACGGAGAGGAGTGGCCCGGCGGTAGCCCTGGGCGAGGCGCTGGTGGAAGAGACGCTGAAGCTGTTTGCGCTGGCACAGCGCGTCCGGGACGGCACGCTTCGTTGGGGCACCTTCCAGTACCGCATGAGTGGCGTCAGGGCCGAAGTCGCACGGCTGCTGCGCGAGGCCGAGGTGTGTCCGGACGCCAAGGTGGCCAGCCAGGCCGAGGCCCTGCTGAAGCTGGAGGGGGCCCTCTTCACCTTCATGCACCACCCCGAGGTGCCTCCCACCAACAACTTCGCCGAGAGGCAATTGCGGCAGGCCGTCATCCTGCGCAAGCTGTCCCATGGCACCCAGTCGGAGGGCGGCAGCCGCTACGTGGAGAGGGTGCTGACGGCCGTCACCACCCTCAAGCAGCAGGGCCGGGACGTCCTGGGCTTCCTCACGGCTGCTGTCGAAGCCCAGCTGCATGGCCTGCCTCCTCCCTCTCTGCTGCCGACACATGTTTCAGCCGTGGCCGCTCAGGCTGCCCCTACGCGCTGAACGCGTACCCGCCTTCTTGTCTCGGAATTGCTCGTCGAGCCACGCCTCGAGCTTCTCCATCCAAGGCCGACTCTCGCGCTGATGCAACGCGAGCCGCGCCTCCGGCGAGAGCTGCTGTGCCTTCGCCATCGCGTCCGTGCGGTACACCTCACTCAGCGTCTCGAGGACGAAGCGGCTCTCCTCCGGGAAGTCGTTGGCGACGTCGACGAAGCCGCGCCGCGCGTGCGCGAGGCAGTTGGCGACGATGGACTTGAAGTCACCGGACGTGTTCGCCGAGAGCGCGTCGGACATCTGCACCGGCTCGCGGAGCTCCGCCGCACGTCGCTTCAGCACGTCGGCGAGGTTCTCGCCCGCGTGCTGCTTTGTCGCTCTCCAGAACTGACCCGGGTC
>JAKEEX010000130.1 GCA_022616315.1 Myxococcaceae bacterium | reverse complement strand
GGGGCTCCACGGGCAGGCCATCGCGGTCCAGCCGCAGGCTGTCGATGGTGTCCTCGACCAGCGCGAGCGCCTTGTCCGCATTGCGTCGCACGACCTGGAGTGACCGCTGCACACGCGGCTCCAGGGGCTGGCGCCCCCCCAGGAGGAGTCCGACGTAGGAGCGCACGTTGGCGAGTGGACCGCGCAGGTCATGCGCGGTGATGCGGAGCAGACGCACCTCCCGCTCATCGCCTTCCCCGGGCGTCAGCTTCACGATACGCCCCCCGGGGACGGGCACCACCCTGGCGCGGAGCCGCTCCTCTCCGCGTTGCCAGACACCATCATGGAGGTGGAAGCCGGCGGCGGTCGCGAGCTCCTCGGGCGAGCGGAACGCACCCGGGGGCAGGGGGCCCAGCAGGCGCCGGAACGCCTCCGTTGGCCGCAGGCTCCCATCCTCCTCCAGGAGCGCCCACATGGTGTGTCCAGACTCCGGATGCTCCGCCACCACCACCTCCGAGGCGTCACGCACCCACATGGCCTCGTCACACTCTGGGAACAGGATGTTGAGCGCGCAACGGGACGTTGGAATTGCACAGGAGGGTGCCTTTTCCATTCCGCCGCGCGTTGCGGGTGGGCGAGAGTTCCGTCGCGGGCCTGGACGGTTGCCTGGATCGAGGAGGTAGGCCCTGTCTGCTGCAATGTCTCAGAGTGCTGACGGCGCTCCCACCGTGCTCGTGGTGGACGACGACCCGGACATCCTCGATGCCCTGTCGGAGATCCTCGAGGGCGAGGGCTTTGCCGTGCGCCGCGCGAAGAACGGGAAGGAGGCGCTCGAGCGGCTCGCGCCGGATCCTCCCCAGCTCGTCCTCCTGGATCTGATGATGCCGGTGATGGATGGCTGGGAGTTCGCCCAGCGCATGCGCGACGTCCCCGAAGCGATCGGCGTGCCCATCATCGTGCTCAGCGCGGACCGGAACGTCGGGCCCAAAGCGCGCGAGATCGGCGCGGTGGGTCACCTCGCCAAGCCCTTCGAGCTGAACGACCTCCTCGCGCTCGTGCGGACCACGCTGCCAGAGAAACACTGAGCCCCTTCGCGGGGCGCCGAGCGGCTTGACGTGGACGGAGCGCGTCATTACGGTGCCCGTCGCTGGATTGATTTTGCAGTCAATCCCCGAGCCCGGGGAGAGGAGCGAAGGCAATGACGGCGAAGGACATCATGGAGACGGAGATTCCCTCCACCCTGCAGGCGAAGCCGGAGCTGGCGAAGGAGATCGGCTCGGTCATTCACTTCAACATCACCGGGGACACCGGGGGAACCTGGACCCTGGACTGCACCAAGGACGCCAACTGGGTGACGGCCGGTGCCGAGGGCACGCCGAAGATGACCGTCAGCATGTCCGAGGCGGACTTCGTGAAGATCCGCCAGAAGCAGCTGAACCCGCAGATGGCGGCCATGCAGGGCAAGCTCAAGTTCAAACCCATGGACATGGGCCTCGCCATGAAGCTGGGCAAGCTCCTGGGCTGACGCCGGAGCACCCCCTTTGGCCCCCTCGCTCCCGCTCTCCGACGTGCGCGTGCTGGACCTCACGCGCCTGTTGCCCGGTCCATACGCCACGCTGGTGCTCGCGGACCTGGGGGCCACGGTGGACAAGGTGGAGGACCCGGAAGGCGGGGACTCCCTGCGGCAGATGCCGCCGCACCGGGGCGAGGAGAGCGCGCTCTTCTACGCGCTCAACCGCAGCAAGCGCTCGCTCGTGCTGGACCTCAAGGCCCCCGCGGGCGCCGCGGCGCTGCGCCGCCTGGTGCAGAGCTACGACGTCCTGGTGGAGAGCTTCCGCCCCGGCGTGATGGACAGGCTGGGTGTGGGCTGGGACGTGCTGAGGCGCGAGAACCCGCGCCTCGTCTACTGCGCCATCACCGGCTACGGTCAGACCGGCCCGGACCGGCTCAAGGCCGGGCACGACCTAAACTACGTCGCACGCGCGGGGGTGCTCGGCTACGGCGGCACCGCAGGGGGCCCTCCCGCCCATCCGGGCGCGCAGCTCGCGGACGTGGGAGGCGGCAGCCTCTTCGCGCTGGTGGGCATCCTCGCGGCGCTCCACGAGCGCGAACGCACGGGGGAGGGGCGCTTCCTGGACATCTCCATGACGGACGGCGCGCTCGCGTTCGTGCACATGCAGCTCGCGGCGCGGATGTTCATGGGGGCGGAGGGAACGCCCCTCGCCCGGGGACGCGAGGCGCTCAACGGGGGCTACGCCTGCTACGGCGTCTACCGCACCTCCGACGGGCACGCGCTGTCGGTGGGAGCCCTCGAGCCCAAGTTCGCCGCCGGGCTCCTCGAGGTGCTCGGCCGCCCGGAGCTGCTCGCGGGCCTCTATGACACGGGCGAGGAGGGGAGGGCCACGCGCGCCGAGCTCGAGCGCATCTTCGCGTCGCAGCCGCTCGCGCACTGGCGGGCGCGCTTCGCGGACGAGGACGTCTGCGTGGAGCCCGTGAACGAGGGCGACGACGTCCTGGCCGACCCTCAGCTCCTGGCGCGCGGGCTCTTCGTGAGCGCGGAGGACCCGCAGCGGGGGCTCGCCGTGCAGCACCTGCGCACGCCGCTGACCGGCTGGGCCTTCACCCCACGCCCCCCACCGGCGCTCGGCCAGCACTCGCGCGCCATCCTCACCGAGGCGGGCCTCGGGCCGGAGGAGCTGGCGGCCCTGGAGTTGCCGGACCTATATTGACTCCTGAGTCAGGACGCAGCGCCACGCACCGGAGCGAGCGAGATGCAGAGTCCGTTCACGCAGGAGCACGACGCCTTCAGGGCCACGGTCCGGGCGTTCGTGGAGAAGGAGCTGACGCCGCACGCGCTGGAGTGGGACCGCGCGGGAATCTTCCCTCGCGAGGTGTTCAGGAAGTGCGGTGAGCTGGGCTTCCTCGGCATCAACCACGACCCTGCGTACGGTGGCAGCGGGCTGGACTACTGGTACGTCACCG
The DNA here is from genome assembly GCA_022616315.1 of Myxococcaceae bacterium. GTDB lineage: Bacteria > Myxococcota > Myxococcia > Myxococcales > Myxococcaceae > JAKEEX01. The sequence continues at coordinate 9,667 of JAKEEX010000130.1, read as the reverse complement.
CCTTCGCCGAGGAGCTCACCCGCAGCACCAACGCGGGCGTCAACATGGCGCTCCTGGTGCAGGGCCAGATGGCCACGCCCATCATCAACGAGATTGGCACGGACGAGCAGAAGCGGGAGTTCCTCGCCCCGGCGCTCACCGGCGAGAAGATTGCCGCGCTCGGGGTGAGCGAGCCCGGCTGCGGTTCGGACGTGGCGAGCCTCAAGACGACGGCGCGGCGGGTGGGCGACGAGTACGTCATCAACGGCTCGAAGATGTGGATCACCAACGGCACGCGCGCGGACTTCATCACGCTCGCGGTGCGCACCGGCGGCGAGGGCTACGGCGGCATCTCGCTCGTGACGTTCCCCACGGACGTGCGCGGCTTCTCGGTGTCGAAGAAGCTCGACAAGGTGGGCAACCTCGCCTCGGACACGGCCATCCTCTACTTCGAGGACTGCCGCATCCCCGTGCGCTACCTGCTCGGCGAGGAGGACGCGGGCTTCTACCACATCATGACCAACTTCCAGGGCGAGCGCCTGGTGGCGGCCATCGGTGCGGTGGCGGGCATGGAGCGCATGGTGGAGGAGGCCCTCCGCTACGGGAGCGAGCGCGAGGCCTTCGGGAAGCCGCTCGTGAAGTTCCAGGTGTGGCGCCACAGGTTCGTCGAGCACCTCACCGCCATCGAGGCCGCCAAGCGCCTCACGTACCACGCCGTGGACCTCTTCGACCGCAAGGAGGACCCGGTCAAGGAGGTCTCCATGGCCAAGCTGTTCGCCGGGGACCTCGCGCAGCGGGTGGCCTACGACTGCCAGCAGCTCTTCGGCGGAATGGGCTACATCGAGGAGACGCCCATCGCGCGCATGTGGCGCGACGTCCGTCTCCTCACCATCGGCGGAGGGACGTCCGAGGTGATGAAGGAGATCATCTCCAAGCTGTCCGGCTTCTGAGCGCTGGACTGCGAGCGGGCCCGTGTCGCTTCAGCCCTTCTTGAAGAGCGCCTCGGCCGCGGCGAAGAGCGCGTCGCGCGCGGCGCGGTCCGTGTGGCCGCCCTCGCCCAGCTGGAAGAACTCGCAGAAGTTCGCCTCGTCCTTGTCGGCGGGCACCTCCGCGAAGGGCTCCTTGCACTGCTTCGCCACGGTGGCGTCGTGGTGCCGACAGTTGCGGCAGCTGTGGAGGTCCTCGCTGCAGACAGGGCAGGTGTCCCGCCGGCCCACTTGATTGCCGACGACTGTCAGCGCCGCCCCGCAGTGTGCACACCCTGCCATGGCCGCCTCCGAGGTCCGTCCCTACGTTCGGCGCGACTATAGCGCGCCGGCCACCGGGTGCGGCCTCTGGGAGGTCCAACGCATGTTCCGCCTGCCTGTCCTGCTGTCGCTCGTGCTGTGGGCTCCCACGGCGAGCGCAGGGGGGCCAACGCTCTCGCGCGAGGAGTTCCGGATGTACCGCTACTACCTCAACGCGCTCGAGCACCCGGAGGTGCGGCGGATGAAGCCTTCGATGCGAACCCCCGCCATCGCGCGGGACGGACGCTTCAAGCTCAAGGAGCTCGAGGCGGCCATCGCGAAGGGGAGCACGGAGGGGGACGTCCAGTCGCGGTGCGAGACGGCCGTCCGCACGGCGCTCGAGGCGGGGCCGCTCGCGGGTCGGCTGGGGCGCGTGGAGGCCGACGTGAGGGACCCGCACGCCGTCCTCTACGTGCAGTGGTTCAACGAGGACCTCGCGCAGGTGGAGGAGGAGGCCGCCCTCGCGGTCGCACAGGCCGTGCGTGCCTGCCCCCTCGTCAGCACCATCCAGGTGTGGGCGCAGGCGAAGGCGCATCCGACGGCGCGCGTCTTCCAGGGCCTCATCAGCGGCCAGCGCGCCGAGCGGTTCCGCACGGTGGACGTGGCCGACTTCGCCGACACCCGCTACCTGCGCGCCTTCGAGCAGGTGAAGCACGCAGGCCGCGGAGACGACCTCAGCGACGAGACGTCCGACCCGAAGGTGGAGCGTCCATCGCGGGGATGACGTCGAGCCGGCACGCCTCGAGCCGCCCGAGGAACCACGACACGTAGGCGGCCACGAGCAGCAGGCCCGTGGCGATGAGGGCGACTGCGCGGCCCTGCTCCCAGCGCTCCGCGAGCGCCAGCGCGTGACGCCGCTGTCCGAAGGCGGCGAGCTCGGACTCCACGGCCGTCCCGTCGAACGTCTGGACATACGTCTCGGCGTGGGCCGCGGCGCGCAGGTGCTGCCACTCCGCCTGCTTGAGGTGCTCGCGGGCGCGCCACTCGGAGGCACCCGCGCCGCCGAGGGCGAGAAGGGCGAGGCAGACGGTGAACGGTGTTCCCGTTCGCAAGGTACCTCCCGTCCCGCTCTTCTGCCGAGCGGTCGGGGATGGTAGGGACGGGGTCCCCCATGAGCAAGCCGTACCGCCCGAAGGACCATTTCTTCCAGAAAGCGAAAACCGAGGGCTACCGCGCGCGCTCCGCCTTCAAGATGGAGGAGCTGGCAAACCGTTTCCATGTCCTCCGGAAGGGGGCCCGCGTGCTGGACCTCGGGGCGGCGCCCGGGGGCTTCCTCCAGGTCATCTCCGACGCGGTGGGCCCCACGGGGATGGCGGTAGGTGTGGACATCGTGCCCATCCGTCCCTTCGCGGCACCCCACGTCAAGACCGCCGTCCTGGACGTGCTCGCGGACGACTTCCACGCGAAGCTCGACGCGCTGGAGCCGGGTCCCTTCGACGCCGTCATCTCCGACATGGCGCCCAAGACGAGCGGCATCCGCACCACGGACGAGGCGCGGTCGCTCCGGCTCGCCGGCCGCGCGCTGGAGACGGCGCTGCGCAGCGGCAAGCCGGGGAGCACCTTCATCGCCAAGCTCTTCATGGGCGGAGGCTTCGAGGAGTTCCGCGACGAGCTCCGCGCCCACTACCAGGACGTGAAGGTGGTGCGCCCGGAGGCCACGCGCGGCGCCAGCATGGAGGTGTACCTCGTGGCACTGAAGCTCAAGGGCCCTCGCCCCTAGGCAAGCTTCACCCGCGCCGCCTTGAGCTTGCCCACCTGGAGCAGGTACTCGCCGGGGCCCAGGGAAGCCTTCGTGTCCATCACCTTCGCGCCGTCCACGCGCACCCCGCCCTGGACGAGCAGCTTGCGCGCCTCGGTGGCGGACGCGGCGAGCCCCGCGTCTGCCACCACCTTCGTCACGGGAAGCCGCTCCGCTCCCGCGAGCCCGAGCTCCTTGAGCGGCAGCGCAGCGACGTCCAGCTCCTTCTTCGCGAAGCGCCTCTCGAAGTCCTCCGCGGCCCTCGTGGCCGCGTCCGGTCCGTGGAAGCGCTCCACCATCTCGCGCGCGAAGGCCACCTTGGCCGCCTTGGGGTGCTCGCGGCCCGCGGCCACCGCGCCCCTCAGCTCCTGCACCTGTGCGAGCGGCCTCCGGGAGAGCAGCTCGTAGTAGCGCCACATCAGATCGTCCGTGATGGACATCAGCTTGCCGAACATCTGCTCGGGCGGCTCGCTGATGCCCACGTAGTTGTCCAGGCTCTTGGACATCTTGTCGCCCACGATGACGCCGTCCACGAGCTTCGCGTCCAGTCCCTCCAGGATGGGCCCCGTCATCACCACCTGGGCCTCCATGCCCTCCTCGCGCATGAGCTGGCGCCCCACGAGCAGGTTGAAGAGCTGGTCCGTGGAGCCGAGCTCCACGTCCGCCCTGAGCGCCACCGAGTCGTAGCCCTGCAGGAGCGGGTAGAGGAACTCGTGGATGGCGATGGAGCGGCCCTCCCGGAAGCGCTTCTTGAAGTCGTCCCGCTCGAGCATGCGCGCCACCGGGTAGCGCGCCGCGAGGCGGATGAGCCCCTCGGTCCCGAGCGTGTCGAGCCACTCGGAGTTGAAGCGCACCACCGTGGCGGCGGGGTCCAGGACCTTGAAGACCTGCTGCTTGTAGGTCTCCGCGTTGACGAGCACCTCCTCACGGGTGAGGGCCGGGCGGGTGGCGCTCTTGCCGCTGGGGTCGCCGATCATCGCGGTGAAGTCCCCGATGAGGAACACCGCCGTGTGACCGAACTCCTGGAAGCGCCGCATCCGCGTCAGGAGCAGGCTGTGGCCCAGGTGGAGGTCCGGCCGGTTGGGGTCGAAGCCGGCCTTGATGACGAGCGGCCTCTCCTGCTCGTAGCTCTTGCGAAGCTTGGCCTTGAGCTCCTCGGGCACGTGCAGGTCCACGGTGCCGCGGGTCACTTCCTGGAACTGCTCGTCGGGGGTCGCCTTGCGGAGGAGGGTGTTGCTCATGCGAGGCGCGCAACCGTAGGGCAAGGTCCACGCGGACGCCAAGCCGCTTCGTGCGCCGTGCGTCCTTCCGGGACACCGCCGGCCTCCCGAGCCCTTCGGGACGGCGTCAGGAGTCCGTGAAGTCCCAGTCCCGGAACAGGCCGCGGAAGGAATCGGCCTCGGTCACCACCAGGTCCATCTCCACGTCGTCCGCGGTGGTGGGCAGCTCGTCCACGATCTGCTCGCTGAAGGCGAGCCCCACGCGGCGGCTCCGGTTGCTGGCTGCGCGCAGCGTGGCGTCGTAGTAGCCGCCACCGCGTCCGAGCCGCTTGCCGTCCCGGGAGAAGCCCAGGCCCGGCACGACGAAGAGGTCGATCTGGTCCACCTGGACGAGCTCGGAGGCGGAGTTGGGCTCGCGCACGCCGAGCCTCCCTGGCTCGAGCTCGCTCTCCGAGGTGATGGCCCTGAAGGACAGGATGCGCCCGTGGACGTGGCTCAGCGGGTAGCACACCACCTTGCCGTCCTGGAGCGCCGCCACGAGGATGTCCCGCGTTGGGACCTCGCCGCGGATGGGCGCGTAGAGCGCCACGGTGCGCGCCCGCTGGTAGTACGGGGCGGCGAGGAAGCGCGACTGCACCTTGAGGCCCCGCGTGTCGATGACGTCCGGAGTCAGTGCCTTGCGCCGCGCGGTCAGCTCCTCACGCAGCGATGCCTTCCGACTCGCCCACTCCTGAGTGCCCGCCTCGCTCACCGTCCGCGCCCCCGCTCAATAAAAAGTCCCCCGCCGCATGGCCGTGTGTGCAGCGTCCATTGAACCCTGAAGAGTCAGGTGGGGACCGAAGTCGTGGCACCGTAGGCTTCCCTCATCCCGAAGGGAGGGCCTGCGCATGGCACCCGAAACGACCCCCGGTATGGACGTATCGGTTCGAATTTCTGCTGCCCATCACGCACCCCGCAGGGGACAACCCACAGAATGCTCGTTCGCCCCCTCTAAATTCCATTCACCCCGTCTTCACGGGTCCGGGGAACAATAAGAACGCACCCCGGAGCGGTCAACGGCGTCCGCGCCCGCGTTGACAAGAGGGACGGACCCTGAGGGATAGTGCAACGCCTCTCCCACAAACATGTTCCAAACACGCGGACACACTTGGGTTTTTCTCCTCCTCGTGCTGGCCGGCCCCGCACTTGCGGACGCCCGTGAGCTGAGCGGGCGCTACGTGGGCGAGGGCCTCGGGGCGGTGGAGCTCTCCTCCAGGGATGGGCGCGTCGTGGCGCGCTACGTGGCCGGCGGGAGCTGTCCCTTCCAGCCGGAGCAGGAGGTGCTCACGGGAACCTTCGAGGGCAACGTCCTGGTGGGAACCCTGGCCCTCTGCCAGAGGGGCGTCGCCTGCCAGGACCGCACGTACTCCGTGCTGGCCTTCTTCCACCCGGACGACCGCTCGCTGGTGGCGCGGGTGAAGCTCGAGAGCGGGTGCAGCTCACCGGCCCTCCAGGGCACGCTCCTGAGGCTCGCCCCAGCCCCCGTCGAGGGCGGGACGCCGGTGGCCGGGGAGCCGCGGAGGCCTCTGGACGCAGGCACGCGCCAGAAGCTCGAGCGCGCGTTGCGCAGGGGCCAGGACGCGTTCGACCGTTCACGGTTCGACGAGGCGGCCGGCTTCTTCGAGGAGGCCCTCCGGTACGACCCGGGCTTCTGGGCGGCGCACTTCGGGCTCGGCGTCGCCGAGTTCAAGCGCGGCAACACCGCGGCCGCCATCCGCGAGTACGAGCGCGTGCGCGTGCTCGAGCCCGGGCTCGCAGACACCTACTACAACCTCGCGTGCGCGCACGCGCGCCTCAAGGACCGGGCGCAGGCGCTTGCCTTCCTGCAGCAGGCGGTGGAGCGCGGCTTCGACCAGGCGGAGGCCATGGCCCACGACGCGGACCTCGGGGGCCTCTTCCACGAGGACCTCGAGTTCCAGCGCCTGCTGGAGCAGGTGAAGGGCAACGGTCGCACACCCGCCAGGGGTGGACGCTGACGTGCGACGTGCCGCCGTGACTCCGCTTCCCAACCTTCCCCGGTGCTTCGGCGGCTACGAGCTCGTGTCACTGCTCGGCAGGGGCGGGATGGCCGAGGTCTATCGGGCACGGGCGCTCGAGGGAGCGCACAGGGGCTGGGAGGTGGCCGTGAAGCGGCTCCTTCCGCAGCTGCATCTGGAGCCGGAGAGCGAGGCGCTCTTCGCCCGCGAGGCGGCGCTGTCGCGCTTCCTGGACCATCCCAGCATCGTCAAGGTGCTCGACGTGGGGCGCGCGGAGGGCCAGGCGTACATTGCCATGGAGCTCGTGGACGGGCGTGACCTCGCGCAGATCCTGCGCCGCTGCCGCCAGCGCCACATCCTCCTTCCGCTCGACTTCGCCGTGTACCTGACCCGCGTCCTCCTCGACGCGCTCGCCCACGCGCACGCGGCGGTGGGGCCGGATGGCCAGCCGCTCGGAATCATCCACTGCGACGTGTCCCCCTCCAACCTCTTCATCTCACGCGTGGGTGAGATCAAGCTGGGCGACTTCGGTGTGGCCCGTGCGCGTGTGGCGGGTAGGGACGCGGAGGTGATTGGCAAGACGTTCTACCTGTCTCCCGAGGCGCTCGCGGGGGAGGTGACGGCGGAGGCGGACCTGTGGGCCACCACGGTGGTGCTCTACGAGCTGCTCACGCTCCAGAGGCCGTTCACCGGGAGCTCACCCGACGAGGTCTTCACCGCCGTGCGCGAGCGGCGCCATGCCCCGGTCCACGTGCTGCGCAAGGACGTCCCCGCCGCGCTCTCGCGCCTCGTCGAGCAGGGCTTCTCGCGGGACCGCGCCGAGCGCCCGCGGTCCGCCGAGTCCTTCGCGCAGGCCCTGGCGCCTCTCTACGACGAGCGGGTCGGCACGCCGCTGGCCATTGCCGCGGTGGTGCGGGGTCTGTTCGGAGCACAGGAGCCGGGGTAGCCCGGTCAGCCGAAGAGCCTCGACGCCTCGCGCGCGCGGGGGACGTGCCGGACGAGTGCGTCCACGACGCGGTCCACCTCCGCGTCCGTGCTCGTGGGCCCCAGGCTGAAGCGCAAGCAGGCCCGCGCGCGCGCAGGCGTCAGGCCCATGGCCGTGAGGACGTGGGAGGGGCTCAGGCTTCCGGACGCGCACGCCGCCCCCGTGGACACGCAGATGCCCTCGAGGTCCAGCGCGATGAGGAGGGCCTCGCCATCCGCACCGTCGAAGCAGAGGTTGCTCGTGTTGGGAACGCGTGGGGCGCTGCCGCCATTGACCGTGACGCCCGGGAGCCGCGCCATCACCTCCCGCTCGAACCGTTCGCGAAGCCGGCCCTCGAGCTCCGGCGCCCGGGCTGCGTGTGCCGCCGCGAGCTCGAGGGCCGTGGCGAGCGCCTCCGCGGCGTGGACGTTCTGCGTTCCGCCCCGGAGGCCTCCCTCCTGGTGTCCCGGAGTGAGCGCCTGCACGCGCACGCCACGGCGGACCACGAGCACCCCCACACCGGGAGGGCCGCCGAACTTGTGCGCGGAGAGCGACAGGAGGTCCGCGTCCACCTCTCGAAGCGTGGCGGGGCACTTCCCCACCACCTGCACCGCGTCCGTGTGGAAGGGGACGCCCAGGCGCCGGCAGGCGCGCGCCACCTCTGCCACCGGCTGTAGCACCCCCGTCTCGTTGTTGGCCCACATGAGCGAGACGACGGCCGTCTCCGCTCCCACGTGCGCGAGGACGGCCTCCGCATCCACCCGGCCATCCGTGCCCGGCTGCACGCGGACGATCTCCGCGCCCACCGCCTCGAGCTGGGCCGCCGCAGCGAGGAGCGCGGGATGCTCGATGGCGGAGAGCACCACCCGCCTGCGTGCCGGCTCCGCGCGGCCGGGGAAGACGCCCTTCAAGGCGAGTGCATCCGCCTCCGAGCCCGAGCCCGTGAACGTCACCTCCCTGGGCTCACAGCCGAGGACGCGTGCCACACGCCCCCGCGCTTCCTCCATCCGCCGCCGCGCCTCCCGGCCCGCGCGGTGGACGCTCGAGGCGTTCCCCAGGCTGTCCGGGTCCGTGAGCGTGGCAGAGAGCTTCGCCCGAACCTCCGGCCACAGCGGCGCGCCCGCATTGTGGTCCCAGTAGACCGTGGGGGGAGGGGACATCCTTCAGTCGATCTCGAGCAGGGGCTTCGGTGTCTCGTCCTCCACGCCGAAACGCTCGAGGAACGCCTTCACCATGGCCCGCTTGTGCGCGGCGCGCTGGGCGCGTGTTCCCGACAGCGGGAGGCGTGCGCCCGCCATGCTGCCGTGGCCGCCGCTGGAGCCTCCCTCGCCCTCGCACACCTCGCGGATGAGGCGTCCGGCGTTCATCCGCCGGTCCTTCACGCGCAGCGAGAAGTAGAGCTGGTTGCGGTAGCTGCCGTAGGCGAGCGACCACTTCATGTCCTCGATGAACATGAGACGCTCGGCCACCTCGGCCACCATGTCCGGCGAGTAGACGTCCCCGAGGTCCGTCACCACCGCGCTGCCGTACACCTTCGCGCGCTCGTAGGCGCGGTGGTACATGCGGAAGTAGCGCGCCGGGAGCTCCGGGTGCTCGATGAGCCCGAGCAGGCCCTTGTCACAGCGCGGGAAGAGCCACAGGTAGCTGTCGATGTCCGACGGCGTGGTCTGCCGTCCCAGGTCCCGGGTGTCCGCCTTGATGCCGTAGAAGAGCGCGGTGGCCACCTCGACGGACGGCTCCAGCCGGGCCGCGCGCAGGTACTCCACCAGCATGGTGGACGTCGCGCCGAAGTCCCCGCCCACGTCCGCGAAGGGCGCCGCGAGCGACTCGTCCCGGAGCGGGTGGTGGTCGATGACGATGTCCGCCGTGTAGCGGGGCGGCAGGCTGTGGTTGCCCACGCAGGGCTGGGTGTCCACCAGGCCCAGAAGGTCGTACTCGTCGAACACGAGCTGCGACACCGGGTACACCGGCAGCCGCAGCACCTTCACGAAGGCGATGTTCTCCGCACGGCCGATGATGCCGCCGTAGCCCACCTGCGCCTCCACTCCCGCCTTGCGCTCCAGCAGGTAGGCCAGCGCCACCGCGGCCGCCATGGAGTCCGGGTCCGGGTTGTCGTGGGTGATGATGAGTGCGCGCTTGCGCCCCCGTGCCACCTCCAGGAGCCGCTCGAGCTTGGCGGTGGCGGGCAGGTGCGCAAGCAACGCTGGCGGAGGTTCACCTTCCGCGCGCGCCCTGTCACGACTGCGGATGCTTTCCATCACAGGCATGGTGTTCCGTCACTCTCCGGCCGGCGACCTCAGCAGCCGCACGCCCTCCAGATAACGCTCAGGGACGGGGGATTCCAGGACCCTGGGGGCGACAGGCCGCTGCTTCCCTTGCATCAGCAAGCGCCATGCCTGAGGGGCAGGGTGCACGTTTCCAATGTCCGTACGCCCGAATGTGCGGCGTCCAGGCGCGGTCACCCG